>CANFYD010000581.1 GCA_947450745.1 Burkholderiales bacterium | reverse complement strand
CGCGGGTCATAGCCACGCTGCGAGCGTGTCGACTGGTTCGAGAACGGTGGATCGGTGTCGAACAGGTTTTTCACGCCGATGGTCAGCGCGGTGACCTTGTTAAACTTGTAGGTGCCAGACAGATCAACCAGCGTGTAGGGCTTCACGTCGCCGTAGAACGATGCACCGCCAACAACGGTGGTCGCGTCGTTCTGGTCACGGTAGCCCGTTTGGTGGCGAATGCCGAGGCGACCCGCCCAATTTTCCATGCTCCAGTTCGCGCCAATCGAGTGCTTCCACTGGAACACCGGGGAGCCGTCCACATACAGACCGGCGTTCTGCTTGAACGGATCGCTGGGGTTGGTCTGGTAGGTGTAGCTGTGCACCCAGGTGCCGTCATAGGTCAAGCCGAGGTTGCCAAAGCTACCCAGCTTGGTCGCGTAAGTCGCGCTCAAATCGACACCGTCGGTCTTGACTTGACCAATGTTGTCGGTCAGCGTGACCAAGTAGCCGATGGCATTGCTGTTCGCATCCAAACCACCGCAGCGGCTCAGGTTGGCTTGCACCGCCGCCGATAAGGTGTTGCAACGCACAATGTTGGCGGCGTAGCGAACCGGGTCGGCGACGATGGTGGTGGCTGGCAGTGCGCCCAGCTGATCTTTCAGCTTGATGTTCCAGTAGTCAGCTGTCACCGTCAGATCTTTGACGGGTTCAAACGCGACACCGAAGCTGTAGGTCGTGGACTTTTCCGGCTTCAGGTTCGGGTTGCCGCCTTGCTGAACTTGCGGTTGTTGCCCGCAGTCACGTCCTTGCACACCGCCGGCGCTGGCGATGGCTTTGCCAGCAGCGTCGCACAGCAAGGGGTCGTTGATGGCACCAGCGGTGAAGGTCACTGATTGCGGGCCATACAAGTCGTCCAGCGTGGGCGCACGGAAACCCTTGTTGTAGGAGCCGCGCAGAGCGACTTCCTTGACAGGCTGGTAGCGCACGCCAATTTTCGGGTTGGTCGAACGCCCAGCGTCCGAGTAGTCATCGGTGCGCAGTGCCAACTGGACTTCAACCTGTTTGAACACCGGCAGCAGCAGTTCACCGCCGAGTGCCTTCACATTGCGGCTACCGCCAACGTGATTGGGGGAACGGCCGGCTGACGGGATGGCCAGCACGACATCGTCGTTGGTGTCGTTGCGATAGTTTTCCTTGCGGTACTCAGCGGCCAGCGCAAATGCCGCCTTGCCACCGGACATCTCAAACAAGTCGCGCGTGACGCGGAAATCGACACCATTCGTAGAGCCGGTCGCGTTCGCGAACACGCCTTTGCGTTTGGCTTGCTCGATGATGGCGAGCTGTGCCGGCGTGGGATCCGAGAACGGGCTCAGGCGGCCCGCCGCTACTTCGCTGCGCACGAAGGGTGCGTTGACATAGCCGTCCACAGCGGCGTCGGAGGCGGTGCTTTCGGTCACGAACGCGCCGGCCTTGTAGTCAAAGCCAGCCAGCACGCCGGTCAAATCGGCGACGATTCGTTTGCCGCTGCTGTTCGACTGATTGGTCCGGTTGCCGGCTGGCACCATGCGCCAGCCCGCGCTCGCTGGCAATGCGGTGTTCAGGCCCGGGTAGGCCGATGGGTAAAACGGGTTGCTTGGCTGGATCGTGATGCCAGTGACTGGGTCCGGTGCCACGCGTGCGGTGTTGGTGTTCTCGGTTGCCAGGCCGTCAAAAGACAAGATGTGATCGCCAGGAAGCTTGAAGCTGGCGCGGCCGGCAAAAGTCTTCTGGCTGACGTCAGGGATGATGTCGATGGTCGAGCTGAAGTCGAATACGCAGGCCTTGTTGTTGGTCGGGTTGACCAGCGAAAGCGGTGCAGCGCAGGCCGGCGCGGTCAAATTGGCCGTACCGATGGTGCTGTTCTGCGCAAAGTTGCCTGGGAAGGTGGTGCCGGAGTTGCCGTTCACGCCGCGCGACGGGATGATGCCGGTTTTGGCAAATTCACGGTCCAGAGCGCGAATACGGTCTTGGTTGCGGACGTCGACCGACAGCCAGACGTTGAAGCTGTCGGCATCCAGATCGCCGAAGCCCACAGTGACCGAGCCGCCTTCTTTGCCGCCGCCCTTGCCACTTGGGCGCGTAGTTTCTACAGAGAATTGGCCGCCGCTGTAGTTGTTCTTGGTGATGAAGTTGATCACGCCGCCGATGGCGTCGGTGCCGTAGACGGCAGAAGCCCCATCTCGCAGGACTTCAACACGGTCGATCACGGCGAAGGGAATGGAGTTCAGGTCGACTGCGTCCGCGCCGAAGGCGAAGCTGGTCATCCGGCGGCCGTTCAGCAACACCAAGGTCTTGTTGTTGCCGAGACCGCGCAGGTTTGCATAGGAGGCACCGCCGGTGCCGGAGCCGATTGAATTCAGGCTGCTGGTGCTGCCTTGATTTGCGGACAGCAGTTGAATGACCGCTTCAACGCTGGTCACACCCGATTGGCGCAACTCATCAACTTTGAGCACGGTGATCGGCAGCGCACCTTCGCTGCTGATCGAGCGCTTGATCGCGGAACCGGTGATCTCAATCCGCTCGAGTTGACTGGTCTGGGCTTGGGCGGATAGCGCGGCAAGGGCGAAGACTGCAGCGCTGATGGCGCTGAGCTTGCAAAGCTTTTTCGTCATGGGAAACCCTTGAAGGTGGGTGGTCTGAAAACTTGTGTGCGTTCCGCCAGCTCGCTGGCTTAGGTGCGCAGAGCGCACACAAAATGTGTCCAGACTGTAAACATTCCCATTTGGTAAAAGCCTAGTGGCAATCCCCCGTTGGATGCTTGCAACGAGGGGCTGTATTCCTCCAAATATGAGTTAGGGATTGGGTGCGAGATCAATCCCTAATTACGCAGCCGCCTTGACCTTCAAGCGCCATGCATGCAGCAGCGGCTCGGTGTAGCCGCTGGGCTGTTCCAGGCCTTTCAGCACCAGATCGAGTGCGGCTTGGTAGGCGGCGGAGGTGTCGAAATGGCCGGCCATTGGCTGGTACAACGCGTCACCGGCG
>CANFYD010000580.1 GCA_947450745.1 Burkholderiales bacterium | reverse complement strand
CGGCCGCTTCGCCGCCCATGCTCACTGAGTTGCCACTGGCCAGGCGCGCCAGGTTGTAGTCGGTGGCGCTCATCCACAGCCGGCATTGCCATTTTTCGGTCAGCCAATGCGCCAGCCCCATGTGGTCCGGGTGGAAGTGGGTGACGACGAGGCGCAAGACCGGCAGGCCGTCCAAATGCTCGGCAAACACCTGCTCCCAGTTGGCTTTGGTGGCGTCGTTGCAAATGCCGCAGTCGACGATGGTCCAGCCCTGCCGGCCCTCGATGTCGTCCCGCAGCAGCCACAAGTTGATGTGATCGAGCGCGAACGGCAGGCCCATGCGCAGCCAGCGCACGCCGTCGGCAACTTGCAGCACGCCACCCGGCGCGGGCAGGGCGTCGCCCAGCGGGTAGTGAAGTTCTGATTCGCGGATATTGGCCATGGTTTTCAGCGCCCTAAAAGGTAGTGACCACCGGATCAACTCGCTTTGCGCGGCTCGGGCGCTGCCCGCAGTGCATAGAATTGCCGTTTACGTCAACGTCACATGAAACCACAGTTTAGCCATGAGCATCGAAGCCAGCGCCCCAACCACCCCTGAGGCCAATCTCGAAGGCAACGGCCGCCTGTTCACCATCACCGAGCTGGCGGCCGAGTTCGACATCACGCCCCGAACCATCCGTTTTTACGAAGACATGGGTTTGCTCGAACCGTCGCGCGCCGGCCGCAACCGCGTCTACACCCACCGCGACCGCACGCGGCTGAAGCTGACGCTGCGCGGCAAGCGCCTCGGGCTGACGCTGCAAGACATCAAGCAGCTGGTCGATATGTATGGCTCCGACTCCGGTGCGGCACCGCAATTGAAGGCGTTTCTGGAGGTTCTGCGCTCGCACCGCAAGCAGTTGGAGCAGCAGCTCGACGACATCGAGGTCACGCTGGCCGAGATCAGCCAGCATGAAGAGCGCTGTGAGGCGCTGTTGAAGGCGTTGTAGTGCGGTGTACCTCCGGGCGAGCGGAGGATTGCGGCCAGCGCTGCGGTCGCTACTTCAGCACCACGCCGTCGGCGTCCAGCACCTTCAGCGTGATGGCTATGCCTTGGCCGACGCTTTGCGTCACCGTGCAATAGCTCTCGAAGGTGTCGAGCACCCGCTGCAAATGTTCCAGCCGAGTGGCTGCCACGCCCAAATGCAGGGTGGCTGTCATGCGCAGCACGCGCACGCGGCCCTCGGTGTTGCGACCCACTTCGGCCTCGACGGTGCAGTGCAGCGGTTCAGGTTCTTGCTTGAACTTGCGCAGCGCAAACAGCAGCGAGTCGCTGAGACAGTTGCCCACCGCCGCGCACAGCAGTTGCACCGGCGAGGGGCCCAGGCCGCTGCCCAGCGGGACCGGTTCATCGGCCGTGAGTCGCGGCATCGCTGGGCCAAAGTCGACCTCGAAACGGTAATCCTGCAACTGCTGCAATTTGACGCTGACTAAGGCTTCACTCATGGTGGGTTTCCTTGTGGGGGATAGGTATTCAAGCGAGGCTCAGTGGCCCGGGCGCACGCCCAGTTTGCGCAACAAGGTTTCCATCAGACACCAGCGGGTGAAGCCGCTTTGCAGCAGGTTCAGGCCAACAAAGGCGGTGAAGGCCAGCCACCAGGGGGAGACAAAAATCGGGCTTTCGGGCAAGCCCAAAGCCAGTGACAACAAAATGAAGGCACCGGCGGCGATGCGGACGATTTGCCAAGTGTTCATGTCAATTTCCTTGTGTTGAAGTTGATGGAGACAGGGGGGCAGCATGGCCGGTCAGCGCCTGCAACCGGTTGCGGTAGGCCAAGAAATAGAGCAGCGGGATCACCACCAGCGTCAGGATGGTGGAGACGAAGATGCCGAAGATCAGCGAGATGGCCAGCCCGTTGAAGATCGGGTCGTCGAGGATGAAAAACGCGCCCATCATGGCGGCCATGCCGGTCAAGATGATCGGTTGGGCGCGGGTGATGGCCGAGCGCACGATGGCCCGCTCGAACGGCATGCCGCTGCGCACTTGCAGGTTGATGAAGTCCACCAGCAAGATGGAATTGCGCACGATGATGCCGGCCAGCGCGATCATGCCGATCATGCTGGTGGCCGTGTATTGCGCGCCCAGCAAGGCATGGCCCGGCATCACGCCGATGATGGTCAGCGGAATCGGCGCCATGATGATCAGCGGGGTCAGGTAGCTGCCGAACTGCGCCACCACCAGCAGGTAGATCAGCACCAAGCCGACGGCGTAAGCCAGGCCCATGTCGCGGAAGGTCTCATAAGTGATCTGCCACTCGCCGTCCCACTTGATTGCGTAGTCGCGGTAGGCATCGGTGGGCTGGCTGATGAAATGCTCGACCAAGCTGCCGCCGCCCGGCGTGACGATCTTTTTCAGCTCGGAGCGCATCGCGAACATGCCGTACAGCGGGCTGTCCAGCTGGCCGGCCATGTCGGCAAAGACGAAGTTCACCGGCAGCAGGTCCTTGTGATAAATCGGCTGCTCGCGCAGGGTGTCCGAGATCGTCACCAGCTCCCGGATCGGCACCAATTGGCCTGTCGACGAGCGCACCGTCAGCGACAGCAGCGCGCTCAGGTCGCCCTGCGCTTCGGCCGGCAGTTGCAGGATGGCGGCGCTCGGGTATTTGCTCTGTTCGTGCAGATAGGTGACGGCCTCGCCGGCCAAGCCGGCATGCAGCGTGCTGACGATCAGTTGCTGCGGCACGCCCAGCAGCGCCGCCTTGCGCCGGTCCACCAGCAACAGTTGGCGCGGTGCCGCCTTGATGCTGCTGTCGTCCACATCGACGATGCCTTCGCTGCGCTCGAACAGCGCCCGCACTTGCGCGGCCACTTGCTGGCGGCCGAGCGCTTCCGGCCCGTAAATCTCGGCCACCAGCGGCGACAGCACCGGCGGGCCGGGCGGCACTTCCACCACCTTCAGGTTGGCACCAAAACGTGCGGCGATCTTTTGCATCGGCGGGCGCAGACGGGTGGCGATCGCGTGGCTCTGTTCGCTGCGCTGATGCTTG
>CANFYD010000579.1 GCA_947450745.1 Burkholderiales bacterium | reverse complement strand
TGTCGCTGTGGCACCTACCCGCGGATTCGCGCTGCCATCAAGCAAGTCGCCATCAACCGTGGAGCACGGGCATGAGCGCCGACCGCGGTACGGCCGCTGATCGAGCCTTGAATGCCTTGAACGCTGATGTTTCCGACGACGCGATCGGTAAGGTTGCCAACAGCTCACGCCGTTTCTGGCTGAAGAGTGCCGGCGCCACCGGGCTGATGTTGGCCGTCAGCCAATCCGGCCTGGTGATGGCGCAAACCGCTGTTGCCGCTGCTGCCGTCGCGCCTGCTGCGCCTAAATTTGGTGGCGACGGCATGCCGGGCGGGCTGGTCGACGACCCGCTGGTGTTCGTCTCCATCGGTGCCGACGGCATCGTCACCGTCGTCTGCCATCGCTCCGAAATGGGCCAGGGCGTGCGCACCAGCCTCGCCATGATCGTGGCCGACGAGTTGGAGGCCGATTGGGCTCAAGTTCGGGTCGAGCAAGCGCCGGGCGATGAGGCCCGTTACGGCAACCAGAACACCGACGGCTCGCGCAGCATCCGCCATTCGCTCGACCCGCTGCACCGCGTGGGCGCCGCCGCCCGCAGCATGCTGGAAGCCGCCGCCGCTGCCAGTTGGGGTGTCGCTGCCAGTGAAGTTCAAGCCAAGAATCACCGCTTGGTCCACACGCCCTCTGGTCGCTCGCTGGGCTTTGGTGAAGTGGCTGTGGCCGCCGCCAAGCTGCCGGTGCCGGCCCGTGCCGCACTGCGTTTGAAGACACCGGCCGAGTTCCGCTACATCGGCAAGGGCAATACGGTCTTGATCGACGGCGCCGACATCGTCAGCGGCCGCGCCAAGTTCGGTGCCGACATCCGCTTGGCCGGCATGGTCTACGCCATGGTCGCCCGGCCGCCGGTGCTAGGTGGCCGCTTGAAGCGCTACGACGCGGCCAAGGCGCTGGCCGTGCCCGGTGTGCTGCAAGTGATCGAACTGAAGAGCACGCCGCTGCCGGCCGCGATGCATCCGCTTGGCGGCATTGCGGTGGTGGCCAAGAACACCTGGGCGGCGATGAAGGGCCGCGAGGCGCTGATTCTTGAGTGGGACGACGGCGTGCACGCCAGCTACAACTCGGTTGCCTACAAGGCCGAGCTCGAAGCGGTGGCACGCCAGCCGGCCAAGGCGCTGCGCAATGAGGGCGACACCACCGCCGTGCTGGCAAAAGCGGGCAAAAAGGTCGAGGCTGAATACTATTTGCCCCATTTGGCCCACGCCGCAATGGAGCCCTTGGTGGCGACCGCCCGCTTTGTCGATGGCCGCTGCGAAGTCTGGGCGCCGGTGCAAGCCCCGCAGGCTGCGCGCAACAACGTGGCCGCCCACACCGGGCTCAAGCCCGAGCAGGTGACGGTCCATGTGACGCTGCTGGGCGGTGCGTTCGGGCGCAAGTCCAAGACCGACTTCATCTCCGAAGCGGCGCTGGTCTCGAAGGCGCTGGGCGGCACGCCGGTCAAGTTGCAATGGACCCGCGATGACGACATCCACCACGACTACTTCCACGCGGTGGCGCTGGAGCGGCTCGAAAGCACGCTCGACCCACAAGGCCGGCCGACCGCCTGGCTGCACCGCTCGGCCGCGCCCACCATCCGTTCCACTTTTGTGGCGGGAGCCAAGGGCTTGGGGCTTGGCGAGATGGGCATGACCGCACTGAATGTGCCGTTCCAGATCCCCAACATCCGCATCGAGGCCCCCGAAGCCGAGGCGCACACGCGCATCGGCTGGTTCCGCTCGGTCTACAACGTGCCGCACGCGTTTGCGGTGCAGTCCTTTGTGGCCGAGCTGGCCGCAGCGGCGGGGCGTGACCCGAAGGACTATTTGCTGGAACTGATCGGGCCGGCGCGGCGTATCGACCCTCGCACGATGGGCGACACGTCCAACTACGGCGAATCGCCGGAGCGTTACCCGATCGACACCGGCCGCATGCGCCGCGTCGTCGAGTTGGCCGCCAAGGGTGCGCGCTGGGGCCGCACGCTGCCCAAGGGCCACGGCCTGGGCATTGCGATGGCTTACTCGTTCATGAGCTATACCGCCACGGTGGTCGAGGTGGCGGTGGATGCCAAGGGCGGGCTGAAGATCGTCGGCGTGGACATGGCGATCGACTGCGGGCCGCAGGTCAACACCGACCGGATCAAATCGCAACTGGAGGGCGCGGCCATCATGGGCCTGAGCTTGGCACTGCACAGCCAAGTCAACTTCGACAAGGGCCGCGTGATGCAGTCGAACTTCCATGACTATGTGGTGCTGCGCAACTCAGAGTCACCGCGTGACATCCGCGTGCATCTGGCACCGTCCGACTACTCGGTCGCCCCCGGCGGCGTCGGTGAGCCTGGGCTGCCGCCGGTGGCACCGGCCCTGTGCAACGCGATCTTCGCGGCTACCGGGCGGCGTATCCGCAACCTGCCGATTGGGGATCAGTTGCAAGTGAGCTGATGAGTTGATCAGCCTGGCGGAACTGGGCTGGCTTGATTCGCAGGTCGGGCGGTCTCGCGGCATCCAGCAATAAAAATGGCCCCTCGCGGGGCCATTTGCTGAGCTGCTGCGGCGATCAGGCCGGCGTCAGCGCCTTGCGCATTTTCTTCATCGCAGCCACTTCGATCTGGCGAATCCGTTCGGCACTGACGCCGTATTCGGCCGCCAACTCGTGCAGCGTCATGCCGCCGGTCGAGTCGTCGTTGACCTTCAACCAGCGCTCTTCGACGATGCGGCGGCTGCGTACATCCAGCGCTTCCAGGGCCCGGCTGATGCCGTCACTGGCCAAGGAGTCGCGGGCTTGCATTTCCAGCACGCGGGTCGGTTCCTGACTTTCGTCGGCCAGATACGCAATCGGGGCGTAGCTTTCGCCGTCGTCGTCGGTTTGCGGCTCCAGCGCCACGTCGCCGCCGGACATGCGGGTTTCCATTTCCAGCACTTCTTCGCGCTTCACATTCAGTGTCGTCGCGACATGGTCCAGCTGCGCCTCGGTCAGGCTGTTGCGGTGGCTCA
>CANFYD010000578.1 GCA_947450745.1 Burkholderiales bacterium | reverse complement strand
TGGCGCAGGATCTTGATCATCAAGTCCGTGCCGATGTTGCCGCTGCCGACGATGGCGGCTTTGAGTTTTCTGATTGCCATGATTTCGCGCTCCTTAATTAGTCAACCAATCAATCAATCAATCAACCGACGCGCCACTGGCCTTGACCAGCGCACCCCAGCGGGTTATCTCTTCCTTCATGAAAATGCCGAACTGCTGCGGGGTCGAGGGAATGGTTTGCAGGCCTTGATCGGCAAAGCGCTTGACGACGTCCGGGCTGTTCAGTGCCTTGACCAGCGCATCGTTGAGCTTGGTGATGACGGCGGCCGGCGTGCCGGTCTTGACCACGGCGCCGAACCAGACGGACGCATCGACGCCGGGCATGCCCAGCTCGGCCAGCGTGCGCACCTCGGGCAATTGCGCCGCGCGCTTCGGTGCGGCAATGCCCAGCGCCTTCAATTTGCCGCCGGTCAACAACGGCGCGGTGGTGATGACCGGGTCGAACATCATTTCCACCTGGCCGCCCATCACATCTTGCAAGGCCGGTGCCGAGCCTTTGTAGGCCACATGGTTCATATTGGCCCCCGTCTTGCCACGGAACAGTTCACCCAGCAGATGGCCGATGGAGCCGACGCCTTGCGAAGCGAAGTACAGGCCACCGGGTTTGCTCTTGCTCAGCGCGACCAACTCCTGCACCGAGTTCGCCGGGCTGTCCTTGGGCACGACCAACACCAGCGGCGAGGAGATCAGCGAGCTCACCGGCATGAAGTCCTTCAGCGGGTCGTAGGAGAACTTGCGGAACAGCCCCGGATTGACGGCGAACATCTCGGTGGCGGCGATGAACACCGTGTGGCCATCAGCCTCGGCCATCTTGACTTGGGCGGCCGCAATCTGCCCGCCGGCTCCCGGCTTGTTCTCCACGATGACGGTCTTGCCCAGGCTTTCCTGCATCTTCTGCGCCAGCACGCGGGCAATCTGATCGGTCACGCCGCCCGCAGGGAAGGGCACAACGAGGGTGATGTTGCGGCTGGGGAAGTCCTGCGCCTGCGCTGAAGCGGCAAACATCAGAGCAGTGAGCGCCAAGGTGGCGGTGGACAGGGCGGTGGACAGGGCGGTGCGGCGAGTGAGGGTCATGAATTTGTCTCGGTTTGTTGTGGTGTGGAAGGGATAGAAGATGGCGGATCAATCGAGGGAGAAGCGCGCGCGGACGCTGCCGAGGCCGCTGATGCGCGCCTCAAAGCTGTCGCCCGGCTGCACGGCCACCATCGGGCCCAGCGCGCCGGTCATGACCAAGTCGCCGGCCCGCAGCGGTTGGCCCAGCGTGGCCAGCTTGCGTGCCAGCCAGACGGCCGCGTTGAGCGGGTGGCCCATGCAGGCCGCGCCGTTGCCGCGCGACACCGTTTGCTCGCCGCGCAGCATTTCCATCTCGACCAGCTTCAGATCCAGACCGTTCAGTTGGGTCGGCACGCCGCCCAACACCACCAGGCTGGCGGAGGCGTTGTCGGCGACGGTATCGGCGAACTTGATATTCCAGTTGGCGATGCGGCTGCCAACGACCTCGATGGCCGGCAGCACATAGGCGGTGGCATTGATCAGGTCGACCAGGGTGGCGTCGAGCAGGTTCAGGTCGCGTGCCATCACCAGCGCCACCTCGGCCTCCACCTTGGGCTGCAGCGTGCGGATGAGCGGAATTTCCTCGTCGTCGCCGTAAATCATGTCGGCGAACAAGGTGCCGAAGTCGGGCTGGTCGACACCCAATTGCTTTTGCACGGCGGGCGAGGTCAGGCCGATCTTGCGGCCGACGATGCGCCGCCCTTGGGCCAGCCCGTGAGCGATGTTGAGCTGCTGCACCGCGTAGGCGAGGGTGCCGTCATCGCCCGGCATTTCGTCGCGTAAGGGGGCAATCGGCTGGCGGCTGGATTCGGCTTGGCGCAGGCGTTCGGCCCATTGCTTGACTTGTTCTTCGTGTGTCATTTTTATTGCCTCTTGGTCAGTCACTGCTGTGCATGAACATCACGCCGTAGCCAGCGATGTATTCGGGAATGGCGCGGTAATAGCGTAACGGGCAGGGCAAAGCGGCCTCAGCCAGTGCCGCGCGGGCCACCAGCCAGCTCTTTGATTCGTGCGCCGACAGGCCGGCCTGCTGCTCGATGCTGTCTTCGCTGTGGGTGCACAGCTCGGCCAGCGCACCGCTGGCCATCGCATCCATCCAGCGCCGATCCCACTCGGGGTTGAGCGGCTTCATCGCGCTTGAGCCGGCCGCCAAGGCCAGCCCAGCAGCCTTGACGCGCTCGGTCTTCGCGTCGCGTTCAAGCTCGGTCGGTGTGCGCTTGACCGTGATGCGCTCGCGCACCGCCGGGTCCGGATGGGCCAGCGTGGGCACCGGTGGCTCGTGCGAGAGCCCGCCCGAGCCGATCAGCAAGGTGCGGCGCGGCAGCGTGTCCAGGAAACGACCGATCGCTTGCCCCAGTTGGCGGCAGCGGCGCAGCCGTGGAATGCCCGGTTGGGCCACCGCGTTAAGGAAGATCGGGAGCACCGGCGGTGTGTCGCTCAGCCCGCCCCACAGCAGTTGTAGGGCCTGGGCAAAGCCGTGATCGACAGCCATGCGGCGCGACACGGCGATGTCGAAGTCCTCATCCATCAGCCGCGTCGCCAGCGCCAAGGCGGCATCGGCGTCCACGTTCAGCGGGCCCGGCGGCGTGGCGTAGTCGCCGACCGAGGTCGCTTGCGTGCCGATGCAGAACGGCGGCATCAGCTCGTTGAAGAAGCCGTTGTAATGGTCGGGGCCGATCAACACGACCAGCTCGGGGTCAAAGGCGTCGATCTGCGCGCGCGCGGCGGCCACAGCGGCTTCGCGCTGCTGTTCGACCTCGGCCGCCACCGGGTTCAGCCCGATCAGCGGTGAGTGCGACAGGCCCAGAAAGGCACGCTTGAAGCTGGTTTTGTCAGCACGCATCTGAATGCTCCAACGTCACAGGCAGCGCGTGGGCATGCATTGCGCGGCCAAAAGCCAGCGTGGTGGTGGAGAT
>CANFYD010000577.1 GCA_947450745.1 Burkholderiales bacterium | reverse complement strand
TGTTGCGGCTGTACAAGGAAGTTTCGGGCAAGAGCCCGAGCAAGGGCCAACTGCCGTTCT
The DNA here is from genome assembly GCA_947450745.1 of Burkholderiales bacterium. Taxonomy (GTDB): domain Bacteria; phylum Pseudomonadota; class Gammaproteobacteria; order Burkholderiales; family Burkholderiaceae_C; genus Paucibacter_A. The sequence goes on along the minus strand of CANFYD010000577.1, from coordinate 2,949 downwards.
CGACCGATTGGTTCATGACCTGGCAGCCCAATATCCACGCTTCGCTGTTCTTGAACGTGCATGAGTACCTGAACAAGGTCTCGGAGCTGGAGGAGATCGACGCGGTCATCAAGGCTTATCAGCTCTATCAAGAGCAAACGCAGGCGATGGGGCTGGAGGCGATGCTGTCGGTGACGCGCGCTTGGCGCTTGGTCAAGTTCATCGACAACGGCATGTTGACGATGACCAAATGCTCGACCTGCGGCGGCCACTTCGTCACGCACCCGCACGAGATTGCCCGCCACTACGTCTGCGGCATGTGTAACCCCCCGGCCCGCGCTGGCAAGGGCCGCGCCCAGGGTGCGATTCAGATGCAATGAGCGGGCTAGACCCGGTTCCTTATGCCTACCTTGCGCTGGCCGTTTCCGGCCCTGCTGAGTTGGGCCGCCGCTTGGGGCCTGTTCAGCGGGCTGCGCCAGCTCGGCCTTGAGCCGGCGTTGGCGTTGGCGGCTGCGGCGCTGTGTGGTGGCGCGTTGGCGCTGCTGCATCAGGCGCGCTGGCGGCGCTTGATCGTGGCCGGCGGCTTTCCGCTGTCCCTGCTGATCACCGGTGCGGCGGGTGGGCTGCCGGCTTGGGTCTGGCTGCTGCCGCTGCTGTTGCTGGCGCTGGCCTACCCGCGCCGCACTTGGGGCGATGCGCCGTTGTTCCCGACTCCTCGTGATGCCTTGCTGCGCTTGCGCGACCTGGCGCCGCTGGCCGATGCGGGGCAGGGCGCGCAGCTGCTGGATGCCGGTTGTGGCTTGGGGGCCGGCTTGCGCGAACTGCGACGGGCTTACCCGCAAGCTCGTATCGAAGGCATCGAATGGAGCGGGCTGCTGGCCCAATTGGCGCGCTGGCGCTGCCCTTGGGCCGAGATTTCGCGCGGTGACCTGTGGGCGCAGCCTTGGCAGCCATTCGCACTGGTTTACGTATTTCAGCGGCCCGAGACGATGGCTCGTGTCTGGGGCAAAGCCTGTGCTGAGATGGGGCCGGACAGTTGGCTGATCAGCCTGGACTTTGCCGTGCCCGAGGTGCCGCCGCTGGCGACACTGGCGCTGCCGGGCGGCCACAGCCTGTGGGTCTATCGGCCCGCGCGCGCCGTGTGAGCACCGCGTGAATGCACCGGCAAGACCGGCCACTTGCGGCGATCGCCACAGCGCCATGTTCGGCACACTCAAGACTATGACGTCAGCGCCGATAAACCCTTCAAAGGCTCTGCAGAGAACAGCATGTTTGTGATCATTGGTTGGGCCGTCGCGATGGCTTGCATCTTCGGCGTATATATCTTCCACGGCGGCAATATCAGCGTGATCTTGCACGCCTTGCCGTTCGAGATGATCACCATCTTCGGCGCTGCCATTGGTGCCTTCCTGGCCAACAACCAGATGAAGGTGGTGAAGGCGTCGATGGCCGGCCTGGGCCGTTGCTTCAAGGGCAGCAAATACAGCAAGGCGCGCTATATGGAGCTGCTGGCGCTGATGTACGACATCTTGCAAAAGGCCCGCAAAGAAGGGCTGATGTCGATTGAAAAAGACGTCGAAGACCCGCACACCTCGGCCGTCTTTCAGAAATACCCGGTGGTCGGCAATGACCACCATGTGGTCGAGTTCATCACCGACTATTTGCGCATGATGGTGTCAGGCAACCTCAATGCCCATGAAATCGAATCGTTGATGGACAGCGAAATCGACACCCACCACCAGGAAGAACACGCCGCTGTGGCCGCCTTGCAGCGGGTCGCCGGCGGCTTGCCGGCCTTCGGCATCGTGGCGGCCGTGCTGGGCGTGGTCAACACGATGGGCTCGGTGGGTCAGCCGCCGGCGGTGCTGGGCGGCATGATCGGCTCGGCCCTGGTGGGCACGTTTTTGGGCATTTTGCTGGCATACGCTTTTGCCGAGCCGCTGGCCGGCTTGTTGGAGCAAAAGGTGGAAGACGCCGGCAAGGAATTGCAGTGCATCAAGTGCACCTTGCTGGCCAGCATGCAGGGCTATGCGCCCCAGGTTGCGATCGAGTTTGGGCGCAAGGTGCTGTACTCCGGCGACCGACCGACCTTTACCGAGCTCGAAGCCCATGTCAAGAAAAAGTAGCCAGGCCTTTGCAGGCCTGCTGAAAACCCGAAAAGCCTGGAGCGCTTGCCATGGCCGGTGACGCCAAAAAACTTCAACCCATCATCATCAAGCGGGTCAAAAAGGGCGGCCATGCGGTGCACGGCGGCGCTTGGAAGATCGCTTACGCCGACTTTGTGACGGCGATGATGGCCTTCTTCTTGCTGATGTGGTTGTTGGGTTCCACCACCGAAGGCGACAAAAAAGGCTTGGCCGATTACTTTGGCTCGCCGCTGAAGGTGGCAATGGCCGGCGGTTCCGGTTCGGGCGACTCGTCCTCCATCGTGAAGGGCGGGGGCCAGGACTTGAGCCGTGAAAACGGGCAGGTCAAGTCCGGTGATGTCGAGGCGCAAAAGCGCAGCTACAACCTGCGGGCGATGAAAGCCGAGCAGCGCCGTGCCGAGCGTTCGCGCCTGGAGGAGCTGAAGAAAAAGGTCGAGACTGTGCTTGCCAGCAACCCTCGGCTGGCCGCCATGGGCGGGCAGATTCGCCTGGACATGACGAAAGAAGGCCTGCGCATACAAATTGCGGATGAAAGCAACCGGCCGATGTTCGACAGCGGCAGCACCTTGGTGAAGCCGTATATGCGCGAGCTGCTGCGTGAGCTGGGCAATGTGTTGTCCGAAGTGCCGAACCGCTTGACGCTGGAAGGCCACACCGATGCTCAGGTGTTCTCGGCCGGTGAGCGCGGCTACAGCAACTGGGAGTTGTCGGCCGACCGGGCCAATGCTTCGCGGCGCGAATTGATCGCCGGCGGCATGCAGGAAAACAAAGTGTTGCGGGTGGTGGGACTGGCCGGGGCGGCCAATCTCGACAAGGCCGATCC
>CANFYD010000576.1 GCA_947450745.1 Burkholderiales bacterium | reverse complement strand
GCTCGATACGCGCGCTGCGGCCCGGGTGCAGGGCCGGATGCTCGGCTGCCACAAAGCTCAGCTGTGCCGGCGTAAACAGCGCCTCCAAGTCGCCCTTCACGTCGAAGAAATCGACATTGCGGTCACGGCCGCTCCACTGCGGCTGATCAGCCGGGCCAAAGGCCAGCCCCGCTGCGCGCATCGGCTGGGACACGCCGGCAATGCTGGCGTCGCTTTCCAGCACCGAAGCGTCGCGCAGGAACACACGGCCGATTTCGAACAAGCGCACCCGGGTCGCCTTGCGGCTCAGGTTGTAACGCAAGGCATTGATCAAGCTGCCCAGCAAGCTGGAGCGCATGACGGCCAGCGGCGCGGCAATCGGGTTCAGCAACTGGATCGGGTGCTCGTTGCCGGCCAGCTCTTTTTCCCAACGCGCTTCGACGAAGCTGAAATTGATCGTCTCGTGATAGTCGCGGGCGGCAATCGCGTGGCGCAGCGCATGCACCGAGCGGCGCGACTCCGACGCCACCTTGCCCACCACCGGGGCCAGTGGCGGCGTGGACGGCAGGTTTGGGTAACCCAGCACGCGAATGACTTCTTCGATCAGGTCTTCTTCGATCTGGATGTCGAAGCGCCAGCTCGGCGGCGTCACCGTCAGCACGCCAGGGGTTTCCACAAATTCCAGACCCAGGCGGGTGAAGACGCGGGCGCAGTCTGCTTGACTGACCGGCATGCCGATGATCTTGGCAGCACGGGCCACGCGCAGCGCGACCGGACGGCGCTCGGGCAATTGGGTGATCTGATCGTCGATCGGGCCGGCTTGGCCGCCGCAGATGTCGATGATCAACTGGGTGATGCGCTCGATGTGCAGCACGGTTTGGGCCGGATCGACACCGCGCTCGAAGCGATGGCCAGCGTCGGTCGAAAAGTTGAAACGACGCGACCGCCCCATCACCGCCTTGGGCCACCAGAAGGCCGCTTCGACATAGATATTCGTCGTGCTGTCGGACACGGCAGTGGCGTCGCCGCCCATGATGCCGGCCAGCGATTCCACGCCCTGCGCGTCGGCCACCACGCCGACGCTGTCGTCCAGCGTCACCGTCGTGCCATTCAGCAGCTTCAGCGTTTCACCGGGCTTGGCCCAGCGCACCACCAACTCGTCGTGAATTTTGTCGAGGTCGAAAATATGCGATGGACGACCGAACTCGAACATCACGTAGTTGGAGATGTCGACCAGCGGTGAGACCGAGCGTTGGCCGCAGCGGGCCAGCCGATCAACCATCCAGGCAGGCGTCGTCACTTGGGTGTTGACACCCTTGACCACACGACCCGAAAAGCGCCCGCACAGGTCGGCCGCTTCGATGCGCATCGGCAAGCTGTCGGCCACAGCGGGCACCACGGCGGCGATATCGGGCACCAGCAGCGGCGCACCGGTCAGCGCCGACACCTCGCGGGCAATGCCGTAGACGCTCAGCGCGTGCGCCAGATTGGGCGTCAGCTTCAGCGTGAACAGGGTGTCGTCCAGCGTCAGGTGCTCGCGGATGTTCTGCCCGATGACAGCGTCAGTCGACAATTCCAGCAGGCCACCATGCTCGTCGTTCAGCTTCAGCTCTTTGGCCGAGCACAGCATGCCGAAGCTGTCGATGCCGCGCAGCTTGCCGACATTGATCTTGAACGGCTTGGCGTCCGCCTTGTCGGCATCGGCCGGCGGCAACTCGGCGCCCACCATGGCCAGCGGCACCTTGATGCCGACCCGCGCGTTGGGGGCGCCGCAAACGATCTGCAGCAGCTCGGGCCCGCCAGCGTTGACCATGCACACGCGCAGCTTGTCGGCGTTGGGGTGCGGCTCGGCCGCGACGATTTCCGCCACCACGATGCCGTGGAATGGCGGTGCCACCGGGCGCAGCTCTTCGACTTCAAGGCCGGACATGGTCAGCAGCTCGGCCAACTCTTGGGTATTCAGCGCGGGGTTGCAAAAGGCCCGCAGCCAGGATTCAGGGAATTGCATGGTGTCTGTTCTTTAATGGTTGCAGGGCTTCACTGGAACTGGGTCACTTGAATTGACTCAAGAAACGCAGGTCGCCATCAAAGAACAGACGCAAATCGCCGACGCCGTAGCGCAGCATGGCCAGCCGGTCAATGCCGGAGCCGAAGGCGAAGCCGATGTAGCGCTCCGGGTCGAGGCCCATATTGCGGATCACTTGCGGATGCACTTGGCCGGAGCCCGACACCTCCAGCCAGCGCCCCTTCAGCGGGCCGCTGCCGAACATCATGTCGATCTCGGCACTCGGCTCGGTGAACGGGAAATAGCTCGGACGGAAGCGGATGTCCATCTCCGTCGTCTCGAAAAACTGCTGCAAGAAGTTGACGTAAACCGACTTCAAGTCCTTGAAGCTGATGTTCTCACCCACCCACAGACCTTCGACCTGGTGAAACATCGGCGAATGCGTGGCATCGCTGTCGACGCGGTAGGTGCGGCCCGGTGCGATGACGCGGATCTCCGGCATCGCCTCGCCGGCAGCGATCAAGGCCTGGTGGCGCTTGACGTGCTGGACCGCATAGCGGATCTGCATCGGGCTGGTGTGGGTGCGCAACACATGGCCGCCCTCCACATAAAACGTGTCGTGCATCGAGCGTGCCGGGTGGTCGGCGGGCGTGTTCAGCGCGGTGAAGTTGAACCAGTCGTTCTCGATCTCGGGGCCGTCGGCCACGTCGAATCCCATCGAACCGAAGATCGCTTCAATGCGCTCCATCGCCCGCGTGATCGGGTGCAAGCCACCGGTGCCACGCTGACGGCCGGGCAAGCTGACATCCAGCGCCTCGGCTTTCAATTGCAGTTCCAACTCGGCATCAGCCAGGGCTTGGCGGCGCTGGGTCAGGGCCGCTTCAATGCCGGACTTCAAGACATTGATCTCGGCACCACGCGCCTTCTTTTCTTCGACGGGCAAGGCCGCCATGCCTTTGAGCAATTCGGTCACACGACCGGATTTGCCCAGGAAGCGGGCCTTGGCGTTCTCCAGGTCGGCGGGCG
>CANFYD010000575.1 GCA_947450745.1 Burkholderiales bacterium | reverse complement strand
CTTCGTCGGTCAATTCGCGCGATGGGTCCACCCCGGCCTGGCATTTGGCGACCTTGTCCTTGGCAATATCAAAGCCGATGGTGCGGCCATGCTTGCCGAACTCGATCACCAGTGGCAGACCCACATATCCCAAACCGACGACGGCGATGATGCTCATGTGCTGACTTTTTTAAATTGAAAGGTGGAAGGACGGGTGAACCGTCGGACCCAAGGATAGATGGCGCAACCCATGTCCTGCGACATGGGTCATGCAATGCCGCTTGGCTTAACTGCGGCCGTAGGTGTCTTCAAAACGGACGATGTCGTCCTCACCCAAATAGGCACCAGACTGCACTTCGATGATTTCAAGCGGCACCTTGCCGGGGTTGGCGAGGCGGTGGGTCTGGCCCAGCGGGATGTAGGTGCTCTGGTTTTCAGTCAGCAGCAAGACCTTGTCGCCATTGGTTACTTCCGCCGTGCCCGACACCACGATCCAATGCTCGGCGCGGTGGTGGTGCATTTGCAGGCTCAAGGTCGCACCCGGCTTGACCATGATGCGTTTGACCTGGAAACGGTCGCCGGAATCGATGCTGTCGTACCAGCCCCAGGGGCGATGAACCTTGCGGTGCAGGGTCTGCTCGCCGCGCTTTTCGGCGTCCAGGCGGGCCACGATCTTCTTGACTTCCTGGCTGCGCGAACGGTCGCTGACCAGCACGGCGTCCGGTGTTTCCACCACGATCACGTCGCTCAAACCGACCACGCTGACCAGGCGGCTGGTGGCGTGGACGAGGGTGTTGTGGCTGTCGCTGAAGATGGCGTCGCCGGTGGAGGCGTTGCCTTGGGCGTCTTTGTCCGCCACTTGCCAGACGGCTTCCCAAGCGCCCAGATCGTTCCAGCCGGCGTCCAGTGCCAACATGCGCAGCGCGATGTCGCTGCCGGGGCAGTGTTCCATCACCGCGTAATCGACCGATTCGCTGGGCACCAGAGCAAATTCAGCCTTGCCCGGACGGATGAACTTGGCGTCCACCTTGCGAGCGGCCCAGGCAACGGCGGTGGCGGCCGCGATGTCGGGGCGGAAGCGCTCCAGCGCCTTCATCCAGACGCTGGCGCGCAGCACGAACATGCCGCTGTTCCAGAAGTAATTGCCTTCGGCAACGTAGCGCTCGGCGGTAGCGGCGTCCGGCTTTTCGACGAACTGCTGCACGGCCAGGCCGGCGGCGTCGGGCTCGGCGCGGACGTAGCCATAACCGATTTCAGCCCGGTCCGGCGTGATGCCCAGGATGACGATGGCGCCGTCCGCCGCTTGGCGAATCGCTTGCTGCAACGCGGCGGTGAAGGCCGGGCCGTCGGTCACCGTCTGGTCGGCAGGCGTCACCACCAGCACCGGGTCGGCACCGTTTTCCAGCGCATGCAGGGCGGCCAGCGTCAACGCCGGGGCGGTGTTGCGGCCCATCGGCTCCAGCAACAAGCCGCTCGGCTCGGCGCCGGTTTCACGCAATTGGTCCAGCACCAAAAACCGGTGCTCCTCATTCCCGACGATGGCCGGCCCGGCCAGCGCGATGTCTTCCGCGCCCAAGGCGGCAAGCCGCGTGGCCGCCTGCTGAAACAGACTCGTGTTGCCCGACAGCACCAAAAACTGCTTCGGATAACCGGCCCTGGACAGCGGCCACAAACGCGTGCCACTGCCGCCCGCCATGATGACGGGCTGAACTTGAATTTTGCTCATTGGTTTGTTCATCTTAATTAATGGGGTCAGAGTCAATTTTTTGGCTCAGATTCTAAAAAAGCTGGAAATTCAATGGGGTCAGGTTCAATTTCCAGCCGCAAAGCCGTTCGGATTCTGGCTTTGCCAGCGCCAGCTGTCCTCGCACATGCGTCGCAAGTCGAAGTTGGCCTGCCAGCCCAAGCGTTCAAGTGCCAGCGCCGGGTCGGCGTAGCAAGCCGCCACGTCGCCGGGGCGGCGCGGCACGATGTCGTAAGGCACGGCGCGGCCGCTGGCGGCTTCATAGGCTTTGACCAGGTCGAGCACGCTGTAGCCGGCGCCGGTGCCGAGGTTGACGGTAATTGACTCTGACCCCATTAAAAGGAAGCGCAGCGCGGCCACATGGCCTTCGGCCAGATCGCTGACGTGGATGTAGTCGCGCACGCCGGTGCCGTCGGGGGTGTCGTAGTCGTTGCCGAAGACTTGCAGCCGGGGGCGGCGGCCGATGGCGACTTGGGCCACATAGGGCATCAGGTTGTTGGGCGGGCCTTTGGGGTCTTCGCCGATCAGGCCGCTGGAGTGGGCACCGACCGGGTTGAAGTAGCGCAGGGCGGCGGTTTGCCATTGCGGGTCGGCGGCACCGAGGTCACGCAGAATCGCCTCGCCCATCAACTTGGTCGCACCGTAGGGGTTGACGGCCGACAGCGCGGCGTCCTCACGCAGCGGCAGCACTTCTGGCACGCCGTAAACGGTGGCGCTGCTGCTGAAGACGATGCGGCGGCAGCCATGTTGCTGCATCACCTCGCAGGTGTTGATCAGGCCGCCGAGGTTGTTGCGGTAGTAGGCGAGCGGCTGCGCGACCGATTCCCCCACCGCCTTGAAGGCCGCGAAATGCACGACAGCCTGCGGTTGGTGGCGCTCGAACACGCCGTTCATCGCCACCGCGTCGCATACGTCGACGAGCTCGAACACCGGCGTTTGCCCGCTCAAGCGCGCCAGCCGGTTCAGCACCTCGGGCGAGCTGTTGGAGAAGTTGTCCACGCCCACGACGTGAAAGCCGGCGTTTTGCAGCGCCAGCCAGGTGTGTGAAGCGATGTAGCCGGCAGCGCCGGTCAGCAAGACGGTCGTTGTCATGGAGCGAAGGCGGCTTTCAGTCGTTGAAGGACGGGTAAATCCACTCGGAAGGTGAGAACTTTTGGAGCCGGCGGGCGGTGTTCAGGCGAGGCGGCCGCGCAGTAAAAAGTTCTCACGCCCTCAGTTCAGGATGATCTGGCCCGAGCAGCCGTAGCTGTTGGCGTCGTAGACATACAGCGCCGTGCTGCTGTCGCGCGCCTGCTTGCTG
>CANFYD010000574.1 GCA_947450745.1 Burkholderiales bacterium | reverse complement strand
GAACTATTGAATGGCCTCCTACGCGCACCATCCCGACCACAGAGTCGGCGAAGCCGCTGTCGAACCGCAGACAGGCGGCTTCTATGGCGGCTGGATCACGCCCGACTTGGCGGGGCAGTTCAAGGGCAACCCGGCAGCGGCGATTGATAGCTAACTAGGCTTGTCGGTCAGGCTCGGGAGATCATTGCCGCAACTGTACTTGCGCTAAACGGGCTGAGCACAGAGGTTGAGTTGCTAGTTCCGCCGCAGTAACGTCATCGGCTGTCACTGCATATTCGTTGCTGCTGCACTCTACAAAATATGCCGAGCGATAGCGCTGCAAAAGTGCTCCGAGCGCTTTGCGGGCTTGGCTTGGGGGTCCATTGAAGGTGAGTGTCAGCGTGGTCATATGCGAAGTTTTCGTTAAAAGGCCGACGGGGCCTGCCATCGGCCTTTGCTCAACGCCACCCCGCCGTCGCGGTTGACCGGATGGATTGTTACAGTTTGTGAACTGTGCGACATCGGCGCCTTTCACCATGCGGTGAGCTGTAAGTCGAACATTGGCATCGCAGCAGTTCACTGCCGGCTTCGGGCGGCCAAGCGGACTTCGCCCCGCAAATTACCCCAGGTCCGGTTTTGGAATCAGCGGTCATGGAGTCGCTGAAATCGATTGGTCGCACCCAGCCTTTTGCGCAAGCTCCTGCTGCGGCAACGAACTTCAGCTCCGGGCCTTGCAGACATACAAATTCGCATGAACTATGGTCAGCAGAAGCTGCTTTAGCTGCTTTAGTGAGTATTCCGGTCCAACGTGACCGCTGATTCCGGGATCGTGACCGGGATTCCGGCGAACGTGACCCAGCTCTTGGGTCACGCCGGTCGGCACGGCGGTCTACGCCACCGGCACGCGGTGTTGCGCATCTTCGAAACCCACAGGCGTACCTGTAGCTTCCGTGCTTTTTTGCAAGGAACTGCATGCCCGCCGTCAGGATCAATATGCGCAAACTCAAGGACGCTCTGCGTCTCAAATTCGCGGGTGAACTCACCCACAGCCAAATCGCCCATGCCTTGGGCATCTCCAAGGGCGTTGTCACCAAGTACGTAGGCCTTGCCGTCGCCGCAGGGCTGGATGCGCCGGCCATCGCCAGCATGGACGAGGCGAGCCTGGAGCGGCGGTTGCTGCCGTCCCCGAGCGCCAGCACCCTCTACGCTCAAGTGGACTTTGGTCGCATCCACCAAGAGCTGGGCCGCAAGGGCGTGACCCTGATGCTGCTGTGGGAAGAATACGGCGCTCAAGTCGGTGACGAGCACTGTGCAGAGCGGCCCGTCAAGCCCTGGCGCTACTCGCAGTTCTGCGAGAACTACCGCCAGTTCGCCAAGCGCCTCAAACGCTCCATGCGTCAGGTACACCGCGCCGGCGAGAAGCTCTTCATCGACTTCGCAGGCCCCACCTTGCCGCTGATGGTGCAGGGTGAGGAGGTGGGGCGCGCCAACATCTTTGTGGCCGCCATGGGCGTGTCCGGCTACTGCTTTGCCTACGCCACGCCGGCGCAAACCGGGCGTGATTGGCTGGCCGCCACCGGCCGGGCCTTGAACTTTTACGGCGGTGTGCCTCAACTGATCGTGCCCGACAATCCGCGCGCCCTGGTGACCCAAGCGGACCGCTACGAGCCGCTGCTCACCGACAGCGTGCTGGACTTCGCACGCCATTACGGCTGCTCGGTGTTACCTGCGCGGGCCTATCACCCGCAAGACAAACCCAAGGTCGAGCTCAGTGTGCTGTTGGTCGAACGCTGGATCCTGGCGCGCCTGCGCAAACTGACCTTCACCTGCGTCGAGGAGGTCAACGACGCGATGACGCCCTTGCTGCAATGGCTCAACCAGCGCGAATTTCAAAAGCTGCCCGGCTGCCGCGCCTCGGTGTTTGCGCAGATCGACGCGCCGGCCCTGATGGCCCTGCCGCTGCAACCCTGGGAGTGGGCGGTCTTCAAGACGGTGCGGGTGCACATCGACAGCCATGTCGAGTTTGAGGGCCATCGCTACAGCGTGCCGAACGCCTTGGTGGGCTTGACACTGGAGTTGCGTGTGACCGCCCATGCTGTCGAAGCGCTGCACCGGGGCGAGCGCGTGGCCTGCCATTTGCGCTGTGCCCACAAAGGCGGCTTCACGACGGTGACGGCACACCTGCCCGAGCGCCACCAACACCAAGCGCAGTGGACGCCCGAGCGCCTGGTGGCCTGGGGTGCGCAGATCGGCGTGGCCTGCGCGGCGGTCGTCACCAAGATGCTGGAGCGCCAACGCCACCCCGAGCATGCCTATCGTGCCAGCCTGGGTCTGATCAGCCTGAGCAAACGCTACGGCGACGCCCGGCTGGAGGCCGCGTGCACCTTGGCGCTGGGCCTGGGCACCAGCAAATACACCCACATCCGCGACATGTTGCTCAACCGCCGCGACTTGCTGCAAGCCAGCGCGGCCGAGGCTCCGGAATGGACCAGCCCGAGCCACGCCCATGTGCGCGGCCCCGGCTACTACCAGTAAACATAACCCAACATAAAAACGGACACCCACCCCATGATGATGAACACCACTCTGAATCAGTTGCGCAGCCTGCGCCTTGAGATCATGGCGCAAGCGCTGGAGCAGCAGCTGGCACAAAGCGGCATCAGCGCCATGAGTTTTGAAGAGCGCTTGGCGCTGCTGGTTGACCGCGAAGTGCACGGTCGCCAAGATCGCCGCTGTGCCCGGCTGCTCAAAACCGCCAAACTCAAATACCCGCAAGCCGCCATCGAAGACCTGGACAGCCGCGCCACACGCGGGCTGGAGCGCAGTGCCGTGATGAGCTTGGCCCTGGGCGAATGGGTCAAGAGTGGCCACACGGTAATGATCACCGGCCCCACCGGTGCGGGTAAATCGTGGCTGGCCTGTGCGCTGGCCCAACATGCCTGCCGGCGTGGCCACAGCGCGCTCTACCAACGCGTACCGCGCCTGGGCGAGGAGCTCAACATACGGCACGCCAACGGCACCTTCACCCGCTGGCTCGACATCCTCAAAAACACCG
>CANFYD010000573.1 GCA_947450745.1 Burkholderiales bacterium | reverse complement strand
GTGGCGACGCTGGCTTTGGCGGCGACGACTGAGGCCTTGGTGCCTTCGCGGAGGTTGTCGAAGCGGGCGGCCAGCACTTGCGCGCCAGGCTGCAGCCCTTGCAAGACCTCGACCCGGCCCGCACGGGCGTCGCTGCGGCCGGTGGTGATGATGCGGCGGGCCAAGGCACCCTGCTCGATCATCCAGACGAAGTCCTGCCCCGAGCTGCTGCCCACAGCCGTCTGCGGCACGGTCAGGCGCTGTTGCAGGTCGGGCAGCTCGACCCGGGCCACCGCGTATTGCCCGGCCCGGAACAGTTCCTGCGGATTGGCCAGCGCCAGCGTCACGCCGATCGAGCGCGTGCCGACCTCGGCCGCTGGTGCAATGCGGCTGATGCGGGCCGCGACAGGCTGCTCCACCCCTTCGACTTGCACCTGCACCGCCATGCCGGTTTGCAAGCGGCTGACCTCATGCGTGCCGACCAAGCCGGCCAGCTCCAGCCGGCTGAGGTCGACGATGCTGAGAATTTGCTGCTCGGGCGCCAGCTTTTCACCAGGCACCGCCAGCCGTTTAGCGACCACGCCGCTGATCGGTGCGAGCAGCGCTGCTTGGCGCAGCAGCACTTGCGCGGTATCGAGCTGCGCCTTGGCCGTCAACACCAACGCGCGGGCCGACTCCAGCGCGGCCCTCGAGGTGTCCAGCGCCGTGGCGGCAATGAAGTTCTGTTCGGCCAAGCCCTGGTTGGCGGTGAATTGACGCTCCGCCTGGTTCAGCTGCGCCTGCGCCGACACGACACTGGCGTTGCGCTCGGCCACCCGCAGGCGCTGCTCCTCCAGGTCGATCTGCCCCAGCACTTGGCCGGCGCTGACCCGGCTGCCCTCGCCCACCGCCAAGCTCAGCAGCGTGCCAGCCGATTTGGCCCGCACCACCACCGTCCCCGGTGCGACCAGCGGGCCTGAAAACTCGATCTGCGCCGGCATGCTGACCCGCTCGGGCGTGATCAGCTCGGCCGCCAGGAATTCCAACGCGACGGCTGGCTTTTCACCCGGCTTTTCAGACTTGCTGCTCGGCTGAGCGCCCGCGCTTTTGTCGGCATAGACCGTCACGCCGACCGCTGCGACCAGCACCACCCCAGCCGCCGCCCCGCCCATCCACCATTGTTTGCGCATGCCGTCCCCCGTTCCTGTCTGTCGCCAAAAGTGGCCGCAGTGTAGGTTTGGGTTGTTGGGCTTTGAAGCGCCGCTGCGACGAACTGCAGATTGGTCGGCATGACCTGCAAATCAGCGGGATTGGCACTGTAGGGCGGGTCGCGACCCGCGTGTATTCCGTCGCCGGTTGAATCGCGGGCTCGACCCGACCTAGTGTCGCGTCATTGGATTCAACCCAGCTTGGGCTCCAACTGCTGGCTGCGCCAGCTGCACCAGGCCGCACCGAGGGCGGCCACACTGGCGGCCCAGAACACCGCCGGGTAGCCGAAATGGCTGACCAACCAAGCACCGCCCAAGCCGCCCAGCACGCCGGAGCAGCCATAGCCCAGCACCGAGTACAGCGCTTGGCCGCGGCCACGCAAGCGCCCGGGGAAGTAGCGGCTGACCAGCGCAATGCAGGCGGTGTGCTGGGCGGCAAAGGTGATGGCGTGCAGGCTTTGCGCCGCGATCAGCACCACCAGACTGCTGCCAAACCCCGCCGTCAAACCAAAGCGCAGCGCCGACAGCAAGGCCGCCGCCAGCAGCCAGTAATGCAGCGTGCCGCGTTCCAGCAGCCGGCCCAGGAAGGCGAACCAGATGATTTCCACCACCACCGAGACGGCCCACAAGAGGCCGACGATCTGCTTGCCATAGCCCATGGAATCAAGATACAGGCTGAAAAACACATACAGCGCCGAATGCGCCAGCACCGTCAGGAACACGCTGGCAAAGAACCAGCGCACTTCCGGCCGCCGCATCACCTCGGCAATCGGCGGGCCCGCCGCATGCACATGCACGGCCGGCGCCTGCACCGGCACCGCCCACGCTGTCCACACCACCAAGCCCAGCAAGACCAGCGTGGTGCCGGCAAACGCCTGCATGCCGAAAAGCTGGAACCACCAACCGGCCAGCACGACCGAGGCCAAGAACCCGACCGAGCCCCAGACCCGCACGCGGCCGTAGCGAGTGGCATCCATGCCGCCGCTGGCATTGGTCAACTGCCCGGCCACCACCGTCTCGGTCAGCGGCACGATGGCGGCGTTGAAGGTGAACATCAAAAAAGTGGCGGCCACCAGGGTACCGAACTGGGTCGGCAACAAAAATCCGATCGCGGCGACAAAGCTGGCCAGCGCCGTCCAGCGAATGATCTGCACCCGCTTGCCGGTGCGGTCCGCGAGCGCGCCCCAGGCATAGGGGGCAAACAAGCGCGTCCAACTCGACAGCGACACCAGCAAGCCGATGGCGAACACCGACAAGCCCATTTCCTTGTACCAAAGCGGTGCGTAAGGTGTGAAGCCGCCGATGGCGGCAAAGTAGGCGCAAGACAAAATGGCGCAGGCCGACAGCGTGCGCGGCGAATCCGCTTTTTCAGGCATCCAGCTCAAGTATCAAAATCACATCTCCAAATTCAAGCTGAAATACAGGTTCAAGTGCGAGCTCAATTGCAAGCTCAGGTGCGAACTCAAGGGCGAACAACAGCCGCTGCAATCGCGTCAATCGGCAGTTGCACATCTCCGCATTGCGCGCGGTGGCGCAGCACATGGTCGATCAGCACCAGGGCCAGCATGCTTTCTGCAATCGGCGTGGCTCGTATGCCCACGCAGGGGTCGTGGCGGCCAAAGGTTTCAACCACCGACGGCTCGCCGGCCCGGTTGATCGAGGCCTTCGGCGTGCGGATCGAGCTGGTCGGCTTGATCGCGATGGACACGACGATGTCTTGCCCGGTCGAGATGCCGCCCAACATGCCGCCGGAGTTGTTGCTGGCAAAACCCAGCGGCGTCAACTCGTCGCCATGCTCGCTGCCGCGCTGCGCCACCACGCCAAAGCCGGCGCCGATCTCCACACCCTTGACCGCGTTGATGCCCATCAT
>CANFYD010000572.1 GCA_947450745.1 Burkholderiales bacterium | reverse complement strand
GGAGGCGACGTTGTGCATGGTGTTTGTGCACAAGACCAAGAAATCCGAGCCCGCCGCTTCGAGTGAGCGGGCAGCTTCGGCCAACATCGCCCCAGCAGCGTCCCAATTACCCGCGTGCTGTAGTCGCTCAATGTCATGAAAGTCGACGCTGTAAAGAACGATTTTTGCGGAATGCAGCCCGCCCAAACGAAGCTTGACCGTTTCGTTGATCTGCCTGTAGTAAGTGACAGTTGATTCCCAACTCATCCCGCCAATCAGACCGATGATTTTCAAAGACACTCTCCGATAGTGAATGGTGATACCCAACGTTCGAAATGACCCCGACTGCGATTTGGGTGGTGTCAGCCAAGGCTGCAACGATAGTATGGCGGCGCATTCAGCACTTACGGCACCCGCCACAGCGGATGGGGGGTGATGAACTTCAGGAAGAAAGGGCCCGGTTGATGTCAACGTTGTACGTTGTCAACCAGCGGTACGGCAAGGGAACGTTCAAGATCGTGATTGCCGCCGACGATACAGGCCGCAGCGCCGCAGCGCCCCGGCGATGAAGCAGTAGCGCTGCAGATCTTTGCACACGACATGCATTGATGAGATTGCCGTGGTCAGAGCTTGAGCATCATTGCCAATTTTAGACTTGAGCCTAACGTGTTTTGTAGGCGGCATTTTGAGCGCGTAAGTTGGATCACGAACAACGTGTCAAGCAAAAAGTCAGCGACGACTGCATGTTGACTCACAGCGCACAGTCGATGGCCTGAGAGCGCAGCGTGAGTCGCCCTACAGGCTCCAACTGGGCGCTTTTAGTTCGGGTCTTCCCGGCTTCAGCATGAACTTACACGATGTCGCGCCACTGATTTCTATAGGAACAGCCGGTCTGATCTGGCGCATTTGACCAAAACTTGGTAATGCGCTGACAGGCATGGTGCGCTGCGTTCTTAGACAACACCATTCAGGGCGCGGCCCCGTATCTTTGGATCTCCCGCAACCCGAGTCTGCCTGGCAAGGGCAGCGAAAAAGGAGACCCAGATGGCCCTCAAAGACAAAGTGCATGAAGAGGCGGTGCAGATCAACGAGATCCCATGGAAAGCATTTCCTGATGCACTCTCCAAGGGTGGCATCCGTTGGAAGATGTTGCATGCCTCGCCCGAGATGGGAGCCTGGGCTGCTATTTTCGACTGCCCCGCCGGCTCTTCATTCAATCCGCATCAACACGTTGGCCCCGGCGAGTACTTGCTGACCAAGGGCCGTATGGACGTGCGCGGCGGCAAGGACGCCGGTGGCGATTCGTTGACCGCACCAGCCTATGGCTATGAATCGGCCAACGCTCGTCATGATCAGACCTACTTCCCCGTCGACAGCGAGTTCTACATGACCTTCCTGGGGCCTCTTGTTTTCATTCATGCAGATGGCTCTCCGCTCGCGGTCGTGACTTGGGACGAGGCGCAGCGCGCATACGCCTGACCGGGCGCATCGGCACCCGCATCGGCACCCGTAGCGGCACCGAAGGCGAGATGCCGCGGCTTCCCCAGCCTCAATCAACAATCAAGGAGCGACCAATGTCCACTGCAACGATGGCCAGTGATTCTGCGCAAGCCACCAAGAAAGCCTTTGACCATCACCTCGGCGCATTCGCCAAGGGTCTGGACGAGCTGATGCTCGACTACGACGCGTCTTCGGTGCTGATCACCCCTGACAAGACCTACACCGGTCTGGCCGAGATCAGGGGCTTCTTCAAGGCGTTCATTGATGGCGCTGCACCGGAATTCTGGGCCGCCTTCAAGGTCCTCAACTCGACAGTCACAGGCGAAGTCGCCTACCTCGCTTGGGAGGCCAAACCCTGGGTCACGCTGGCGACCGACACGTTCGTTGTCAAGGGCGACAAGTTCTCGGTGCAAACCTTCACGTCCTTCTCCGCCTGACGAGTCTTGCTCGTTTGCTTCTGGCCAAGAGTGGAAACACAGTCACACAACGCCTCCACACGGCCGATTTCAAAAAACGCATTTCTCGAGGACACAGAGGACTAAAAAACTTGACCTCCAGGCCGCAGTCATCAGCGGCTCAAGTTCGGGCAACGGCCATGTCATTCGGCCCTTTGAAAAATGACGATGTACCGCTTCGAAAGTTTCAAGACCGCAAACCCGAAACCTTTATTCATAACAAGGAACAAAGATGTCAATCACAGAACATGATTCCGGAGCTTCCAGGCAGGTCGATGCAGCTGTTATCGATGCGCTGATTGTTGGGGCCGGTTTTTCCGGCATGTACATGTTGAAGTCATTGCGAGACAAATTGGGGATGAAAGCGAGGGTCTACGAAGCGGGCGACACCGTAGGCGGCACTTGGTACTGGAACCGCTACCCCGGCGCACGGTGCGACTCCGACTCCTATATTTACGGCTTCACTTTCGACAGGGAGTTGTTGCAAGAGTGGGAGTGGACAGAGCGCTACCCCGAGCAACCCGAAATTCTGCGCTATCTGGAGCATGTCGCTCAGCGCCATGATCTGAAGCGTGACATCCAGTTCAACACCCGTGTCACCGGGGCCGAGTTCAGCGATGAAACAAAGCTTTGGACGGTGCATTTCGACAAGGGCAGCGACGTCCAGGCGCGCTACTTCATCGCGGCGGTGGGTAGTCTCTCCACTACCAACATGCCGCAGATCAAAGGGCTGGAGACGTTCAAGGGGAAGTGGTATCACACCAGCCGGTTCCCGCACGACGGCGTTGATTTCACCAACAAGCGTGTGGCCATGATCGGCACGGGTGCCACGGCAGTGCAGGCGATTCCAGAAATCGCGCTGCAGGCAAAACAGCTCACTGTGTTCCAGCGCACCGCAAACTATTGTGTGCCTGCGCGCAATGGCAAGGTCGATCCCGAAGTGGTGAAGTCCCGCAAGGCCGACTACGAGGGCGTCATCAAGCGCATCCGCGAATCGTTCTTTGGACAAGAACATTACTTCATTCCAAAGTCGGTGTTGGAGGCCTCTGTCGAAGAGCGCGAACGGGAGTTCGACCGGATGTGGGACTCGGGTGGTTTCGCTT
>CANFYD010000571.1 GCA_947450745.1 Burkholderiales bacterium | reverse complement strand
TCGGGAGGCGGCGCTGCGCGGGGGCCGCTGAGGGAGTTGGGGTGGTGGCGGATCTGGCGCTCGGATTCATGGCGTGGATTTTTTCACTTTGCTCGGTGGAGCAAGGCGGGAGATGGCGGGTGCGCGCGCAGCTTATCCGCGCACGCTGTTGCCGAAGCGGTGGCGGTGGGTTTGCCGTGGGGAAGGTGATTGACCAAGCAGTAGCCGGCGTGACTTGAATTCGATAAATTTGCGTAAATACCACAAATGACGAATTTTTGATGCAAAGACGGGCTTTTGTTGAAAGCGCAATCTTCTAAATCAGTGCACTGGTTTTTTTCATGGAGTTGTTATTTATCAAGGCTTAATGATGAAGTGAGCGCCGGCTGACTTCACCACAACGGTGCGGCTAGCCCGTAAAAACCCCAAGTGCGTGCGTGGCTCAAGATCCCTACATTCCATATCACTCGACGTGACGGCAGCGCAAGCAGCGGTTACGTGGCGGGGCTGAGGAGACATCTCAAGCAGTGCAGTAACAACAATAAAGTGACACAGTCACAATGCGGGGCACCTGAAGCTGATTCAGGTGCCCTTTTTCTTGGCTGCAACGGTTTGTTCCCGCCCGCCCCGCCTTCAGTTTCGTCAGTCCGCCCGCCCGGCCGCCAGCCCTACAGCCCGCCAGACCGTTCGTCGGCGTACAACCAATCCCCACCAAGTCGCTCATGTTTGAACTGATCACCGTGGCGCTGGCCTCCTTGCTGGCCGGATTTGTCGATGCCGTGGTCGGGGGCGGCGGGCTGGTGCTGGTGCCTGCGCTGTTCGGCGCGTTTCCGCAGGCCGCACCGGCCACCTTGTTTGGTACCAACAAAGCGGCCTCCGTCTGGGGTACCGCTTGGGCGACCGGCCAATTTGCCCGCCGAGTCACGCTGAATTGGCGCGCCCTGTTGCCCGCCGCCGCCGTGGCCTTGCTGGGCAGCGCCGCCGGGGCTTGGACGGTCACCCTGGTCAGCGCCGACTTCCTGCGTCGCGGCTTGCCCTTCATCTTGCTGGCGGTGTTGATCTACACCTTGTCCCGCAAAGACCTGGGCCGCCACCACGCGCCGCGCTACCAGGGCCGCCAGGAAACCTGGGTGGCGGCCGGCATCGGCCTGGTGATCGGCTTTTATGACGGCTTCTTCGGGCCCGGTACCGGCAGCTTTTTCGTCTTCCTGTTTGTGCGCTTGCTGGGCTACGACTTTTTGCACGCCTCGGCCACGGCCAAATTGATGAACACCGCCACCAATGCCGCCGCGCTGACGCTGTTTGCCTTCAAGGGCCATGTCTGGTGGCATATCGCGGTGGTGATGGCCGTCACCAACGTGGCTGGCAGCCTGATTGGCACGCGGATGGCCTTGGCGCGCGGGGCCGGCTTTGTGCGCGGCATGTTCGTGTTCGTGGTCTCAGCCTTGATTTTGAAGACCGGCTGGGATGCTTTCACCCGCTGACTCTGCGTGACGAACTGGCGTAGGCCAAGTTAGGATCAGTAGATACAGGGGAAAAACATGGCCGTTGATTCGCAATTGCGCACACTCGATATTGAAATTCCGGCTCAGCCCGAGGTTTTGGTCAAGCTGTCATTACTGATGGCGGCCGAGGACATCGACTTGCTGGCCATGTCGTCGCTGGTCGAGGGCGATATGGCGCTGGCGGCCGCCGTGCTGAAGGCGGTGAACTCGTCGCTGTACGGCCTGCGCGGGCGTGTCCAGACGGTGCATCAGGCGCTGACCTACCTGGGGATGCGCGAGGTCTCCGCCATCACCTTCGAGATGGGCATGCGAGCGGCCTTCCCGCCGGCGGTGGAACTGGAGCCGATCTGGAAGCGCGCTGCCGAGCGCGGCATCATGATGGGCCGCATGGGGCAGATGCTGGGCGTTGACCCCTGGGCTGCGCATTCGGCCGGCCTGTTCGAGGAATGCGGCAAGGCGGTGCTGTATCGCCATGCGCCGGTCCATTACCCCGCCATGCTGCGGGCCGCCTCGACCGATACCGAGCTGGTGCAACTGGAGCACACCGCTTTTGGCGTCAGCCACGACGCGCTGGGTGCTGCGCTGTGCGAGAGCTGGGGCTTGGGCGCAGCCGCCGTGGCCAGCGTGCGTTATCACGTCGAAGTGCAAGCCACGCGTCTGATGCCCGAGAGCTTGCAGCGCCGCGGCGTCAGCGCTATCTCGATGCTGGCCTGGGCCTTGATGCACCAACCCGAAGCACTCGAAGAAATCGCCGCAGCCATCGCATCACAAGCCGCGCTGGATGAAACCCTGGTGATGCGTGCCGCCCGCCGCGTCAGCGAGCAAATGCAAGAGGCGCAAGAGAACGGGCGGTGACAAGGCCTGGGTCCAGGCCCAGGGCAGTTCAGAAGGAGCCCGTTCGCCCTGAGCTCGTCGAAGGGTTGTCGAGAGCGGGGCGAGTCCTTCGACAGGCTCAGGACGAACGGGTGGTGGTTGATTGATTGATTGGCCCGAAGACGACCACGGGATGCCCGGCAGCACGCGGGTCGCGACCCGCCCTACGAAGAGCATCTGTGCAGAAAGTCGCGGCCTCAAGCGGTGTGGTCAGCGGCGTCGAGACCACCCAGTTTCAGCCTTGTCTCGAACACCCGGCGCTGGCCGGTGCAGGGGTCGGTGAAGGCGATCGACTTGGCCAGCAGTTGCAGCGGCTCGCTGTAATCGGGTTGAGCCTGTTCGGGCCAGAGTCGCGGGTAGATGCGGTCGCCCTGGATGGGCAGGCCCAGCGCGTTCATGTGGACGCGCAACTGGTGCTTCTGGCCGGTCAGCGGGCGCAGCTCGTAAGTTGCCAATTCACCATGCTGAGCCAGCAGCGCGATCTGCGTCTCGGCATTCGCCTCGCCCGCCAGCTCCTGCATTTGCATGAAGGCGTCGGGGCGTTCCTGCAGGCGGCTGCGGCGGGTCAGCGGCAGGGTGAGGTCGGACCGGAACGGCGCGATCGCCTCGTAGACTTTCTCGACGCTGCGTTCACGGAACAGCGCGTGGTAAGCCCCGCGGCTGGCCGGCTGGAGGCTGAAC
>CANFYD010000570.1 GCA_947450745.1 Burkholderiales bacterium | reverse complement strand
TCCGACTGGCCATGGCTGAGTCTGTATGCCCAACTGATTCCCCAACTGGGCGCAGCCAGCATGGGTTTCGAGGTCGCGTCCGCTTGGCGCCAGGCACGCACGCCGGAGTTCGGTGTCGGTCTGAGCACCGGGCAGACGGTCGGCGGGCAGTTGCGCGTGGAGTTGCAATATTCCGCCAGTTCCTTGCGCGAGGAACAGTTGCAGATCGCCGAGGTCTTGCAGGCTTGGTTCTGTGATCCCAACTGGGCTGAAGATGAGCGGCTCGCTTATCTGTTGCAAACGATGGTGGAGCAACGCGCTTCGGCGATCGTGCCGATGGCCGCGCAATTCGCCAGCCTGGAGGCGATGATGTCGGTGGCACCCGCGGCCGCCTTTGACCGCGAAGTGCATGGCCTGCCTTCGATGAGTTTTTACGCGGAACTGCGGCGCTTGCTGGGTCAGGCCGACGGCTTGGCAGTTGTCAAGGCTGGCTTGCTGCGCATCCAACAGCAGTTGCTGCTGGCACCGCGCACGCTGCTGTGCGCCGGCGCGGCCGCTGATGCCCAGACCTTGGCCGAGGCGCTGCAAGCAGCGTTGCCGCCTTCGCTGCCGCAGGCCGGCCAGTGCACGCCTGCCGAAGCGCCGCAGACCCGCTCGCCTGAGCCCGCTTGCGCCATCGCCTTGCTGGTGCCATCGCAGGTCAATGACTGCACGGCCATCTTGGCCGTGCCGCGTCAGGACCATGCGGATGCACCACTGCTGGCCGTTGCGGCGGAACTGCTGTCCCAGCAGCTCTTGCATCAAATGCTGCGCGAGCAGGGCGGCGCCTATGGTGCGGAGGTGCATTACAACGGCGAACAAGGCCTGTTTGTGATTGGCTCGCGCGATGATCCGCGTTTGGCGCAAACCTATCTGGACATGGCCGCTGCGCTGCAGTTGCTGGCCGAGCAGCGCTTCCCCGACGACGCGCTTGAACAAGCGGTGGTGAGCGTGATCAAGCGCCTCGATCCGCCCAAGCCACCAGTCGCCGAGCTGATGCGGGCCGTGCGGATGCAGCGCCTGGGCGTGGACCAGGCACAGCGCGCCCGTTTCCGTTCAGGTGTTCTGACCTGCACACTGGACCAGGTGCGAGCGGCTGCAGCGCGATGGCTGGTCTGGGCTGATGCGGCCAAAGCCGCTTCGGTGAGCTTGGGCACCGCAGACCTAGGGGGTCTGCAGGCCATTGATTTGCGACAGCGCGCCATCGACCTCGGCTTGGCCGCCTGAAAGGGCAAGGCCCAAATCGCTGGGCTCTTGCTTTCGCACCAGGCGCCGCGCGGCGCGTGACGTGATTACCGGTGTCAAGCGCTGTGGATGCATCTGTGCCAGCGGCTAGATGCAAAAACGCCAATTCCTATTGGTTTAGGCGCCAGCCGCTTGGCAAGCCCATGCAACGCGTGCGATTCGAGAATTTCAATATTCAATAGACGGAGACTTTTTGATGAAAACCATTGGCCTGATTGGCGGCATGAGCTGGGAATCGACCCTGTTGTATTACCAGACCATCAATCGCGAAATCGGTCGCCGCTTGGGCGGCCTGCATTCTGGCAAGGTGCTGCTGCACAGCATGGACTTTGAGGCGGTGGTGCGTGGCCAGAAGGCCGGCAATTGGGACGCGCTCGCTGCCATGCTGGCCGAGGCTGGGCGCGGCCTTGAGGCGGCCGGCGCCGATTGCCTGCTGATCGGTACCAACACCATGCACCGCGTGGCCCGTGAAGTGCAGGCAGCGGTGGACGTGCCGCTGCTGCATATTGCTGATGTCACCGCTGCCGCCATCAACGCTGCGGGTTGCGTCAAGGTGGCGCTGCTGGGCACACGCTACACCATGGAGCAGCCCTTCTACATTGAACATCTGGCTGCCCAGGGCATTGAGTGCATCGTGCCGCCCGAAGATCACCGCGCAGAGGTGCACCGCATCATTTTCGAAGAACTTTGCAAGGGTCAGGTCACGGCCGCTTCGCGCCAGAGCCTGCAAGACATCATTGCCCATGCCTGTGCCCGCGGCGCCCAAGGCGCGGTGCTGGCTTGCACGGAACTGCCTCTGAGCTTGCGCCAAAGCGATGTAGATGTTCAGCTTTTTGACACTACTGAGTTGCATGCCTTGGCTGCGGTGGAGTTCGCCTTGAAAGGCGGCCCTCAGGTTGCCCTACCGGACTGACACCAGGAGCCCCTGCATGACTGAATTGACCCACAGCCGCTTGCTGATCCTGGGCTCTGGCCCGGCCGGCTATACCGCGGCCATCTACGCCGCGCGCCAATCTCAAGCCCTTGCTGGCCACCGGGCCTGCGCCCGGTGGCCAGCTCATGACCACCACCGAAGTGGACAACTAGCCGGCCGACGTGATGGGCGTGCAGGGGCCCGCGCTGATGGCAAGGTTTCAGCAGCATGCCGAACGCTTCGAGACGCAGCTCGTTCAGGATTTGATCGAACACGTGGACCTCTCGCAAAGCCATTCCGCCTTCGCGGGGAGGAGGCCGAGTACACCTGCGATGCTCTCTTCATCGCCACCGGCGCCAGCGCCAAGTACCTGGGCCTGCCCTCCGAAGCCGCCTTCATGGGCCGTGGCGTGAGCGCCTGTGCCACCTGCGACGGCTTCTTTCACAGGGGTCAGGATGTCTGCGTGGTGGGCGGTGGCAATTCCGCCGTCGAACAGGCGCTCTACCTCTCCAACATCGCGCGCAAGGTGCACCTCATTCACCGCCGCGACAGTTTCCGTGCCGAACCCATCATGGTGGACAAGCTGTACGTCCGTGTGGCGGAGGGCAAGATCCAGCTGCATCTGAGCCAGCAACTTGACGAGGTGCTGGGCGATGCCCGCGGCGTCACTGGCTTGCGTATCAAGGGCAGCGATGGGGAGACACAGCAGCTAGACCTCCATGGGTGTTTCATCGCCATCGGCCATCAACCCAATACCAGTCTGTTCGAGGATCAGTTGGACATGCTGGACGGCTATCTGATCACCCGTGGTGGTCAGGATGGGTTTGCGACCATGACCAGCGTGGACGGCGTGTTTGCTGCGGGTGATGTGCAGGACCATGTCTAC
>CANFYD010000569.1 GCA_947450745.1 Burkholderiales bacterium | reverse complement strand
TGGACAGCCGCTCGATGCAGGAAGCCAGGTCGACGACGGCCAATTCGGACGGCTTCGGCGCGCGCTCACCGGCATCGACGACCAAGGTCTGCAGCCCCAATTCGGCGAAGGCCGCGCACAGGCCCTCCAGCAAGACATCGCCGCCCGCCACATGAGGGTTGCTGACGACAGGGATGAAGCGCACGCGGGAGCTGGCAAACATGCGACGTAAACCGTCGGCTTGGTCTTGCGGCGTGTTGGGACGTTGAGCGTCGCGCATGGTCTGGGTTCCGTTGTATTGCAGCTGCATGGCGCGTCAGAACGCACCCATCGCCGCGGATTTTTTGCCGTCCAACGGAGGTGGGCCGGCAAAAATAAGATTCACATCAGCACTGTCAAGCTTCCAGGCGCCGGTCGCTTGGCTGCGCAAAGCGCGCTGCACCAGGGCGGGTGCCGACAGGCGGTGCCAATCCTCGGGCACGCGCTGACCGTTGGTCACGCCGAGCACGCGCAGCTTGTAGCGGATCAGGGTGTCGAGCGCGGGGGCCAGCTTGACGGCCTCGTCGATCTTGGAGAGCACCACACCGCAACATTCGCTGCCGCGCCATGCGCTCACGACGTCCTCGATGGTCTCGCCCTGCTGGGCCGAGTTGACGACCAGGATCTTGCGCACCGACAGGTGGGCCAGCATCTCCAGCAGTTCGTTGGTGCGGGTGTCGCGCTGGGCCGTACCGGCGGTGTCGATCAGGACCATTTTCTTGCTCGACAGCAATTCCAGCAGGTCTTCCAGGGACGCGCGGTCGTGCGCGGTGTGGACCGGCACACCGAGGATGCGGCCGTAAGCCCGCAGTTGCTCGTGGGCACCGACCCGATACGCGTCCAGCGTGATCAGGCCGAGGTGAGCGGCACCGTGACGGGTCGCGAAGGCGGCCGCCAATTTGGCGGTGGTGGTGGTCTTGCCCACGCCAGTCGAGCCGATCAGCGCAAAGACGCCGCCCTGCTCTTCCAGCGCCGGGTTTTTCTCATCGGTCAGCAGGTTGCGGGCCAGCACGTTGGCGGCCCAAGTCAGCTCGTCGGTGAGTTGGTCGCGCATGTCCTTGCACTCGGCCGGGCAGCCCTCGACCAGCTTGCGCACCAGCACCGGCGAGAAGCCGATTTCCAGCAGCTTTTGGGTCAAGCGGGCTTGAGCCGGCTGGCGCTGGATCTTCTCCATGAAAGCCATCGCACCAAAGCGCTCTTCGATCAAACCCTTCATCGAGCGCAGCTCGTTCATCACGTCTTGCTGATCGCGCCGGCCACGGCCTGCCCGGTCGGCCAAATCACGCTGAATGCCCGCGTCATCCGTCTCGGCCAGGTTGGGCAAGTCGCGCTGTGCATTGGCGCTGCGAACCTCATCGCGCAGGACCGGCGGCGCGCGGCGCACCGGCACTTCAGGCCGGGTGGGCCGCTCAGGCTCCTGCTCAGGGCGGCGCGGCTGCATCGCTTGCAACGCCGACTGGGCGCGTTGCTGGCGCGCTGCGTTCAGTGAGCTGACGCCTTCGTGGTCCATCGGCATCGGCTCGGGCTCGGCCGGGGCCTGCAGCTGCACACCATCGATTTCGGCCTGGCGGCGGCGCAGCACACGCTCGCGCACATAGTCCTGGAACGACAGCGTGCTCATGGCCAGCGTCTGCACGTCTTGCCCGACATCGTCGACCGTATTCGGTTTGGCCCGGTCGGCCGCACCGGCAAAGCCGAAGCCCGGCTCGTTGCGCTGGGCCGCACGGACGGTGAAGGCTCGCGGCGCGGGCGCAGCGGCAGCTCCTGGGAGCGCACCCGCCTTCGCTTGCGATGGTGCTTGTGGCTGCGCTTGCACGCGGCCGGGTGCATTGACGCGCGGGGCCGTCACATGGGCACGCTCGATCTGGGTCATGCCCTCGGGGGCCATGGCCAACACCACCACGCCTTCGGCGCAGGGTTTGTTGGACAGCACCACGGCGTCGTCGCCAAAGGCTTTGCGCACCAAGGCCATGGCCTCGCGGGAATTGCTGGCGGTAAAGCTCTTCACGTTCATGCCGTGCCTCCAATGACCGAACCGATGCGTATCGAATGAGTTTCAGGAATTTCGCTGTGGCCCAGCACTTTCAGACGCGGCGCCGCGCGGCGCAGCAAACGGGCCATCGGGGCGCGGATCAGGTCAGGCACCAGCAAGCAAGCGGGGATGCCGCGGTCTTCCTGGGCCTGCGACATCTCGGCGGCGCTGCGGGCCAGCGTGTCGGCCACGCCCGGGTCCAACGCGGCACCGTGCGGCGAGTTCAGCGCTTGCGTCACCAGACGCTCCAGCTCCGGCTCCAGCGCGATCACGTCCAGCTCTTTCACCGCGCCGTAGATCTGCTGGACGATGGCCGGTGCAATATGGGTACGAATGCGCTTGGCCAACTCGCTCGGGTCGCTGATGCTGCCGGCGTTCTCGGCAATGCTTTCGACGATCGAGCGCATGTCACGGATGTGCACACCCTCTTCCAGCAACAGCTGGAGGACTTTTTGCAGTGCGGCGATGCCTAGCATTTTGGGGATCACATCTTCAATCAGTTGGGGCGCTTGTTTGGTGAGGTGTTCGACCAGCGCTTGGGTCTCTACCCGGCCCAGCAGCTTCGCGCCGTGAACCTGCATCAAGTGTGAAAGATGCGTGGCAATCACGGTCGAACAATCAACCACGGTAAATCCCGCCATTTGCGCCATTTCACGCCGCGAGTCATCAATCCAGACCGCCGGCAGGCCAAAAGCGGGGTCGGTGGTCGGGGTGCCGATCAATTTCTGCGTCGCGTGGCCCGGGTTGATGGCCAGCCACATGCCGGGGAAGGCCTCCGCCTCGCCGACCACCGCGCCGCGCAGCGACAAGCGGTATTGGCTCGGCCGCAGCTCCAGGTTGTCGCGAATGTGCACGGACGGCGGCAAGAAGCCGACCTCCTGCGCGAACTTGCGCCGCACGCCCTTGATGCGGCTGAGCAGATCGCCCTCGCGGTTTTTGTCCACCAGCGTGATCAAGCGGTAGCCGACCTCCAGCCCCAGCGTGTCCACCGGCACCAGGTCATCCCAGCTGGCTTCGGCGTTCGGCTCAG
>CANFYD010000568.1 GCA_947450745.1 Burkholderiales bacterium | reverse complement strand
CCGGAACGTACTCCAGGTACGTGAGGATTCCGAGTACCCAGCCAACGACGCATGGCGGCCGCGCAGTAAAAAGTTATCACCCTCTCAGCGCAGGTCGTCCATCAACAGGTTGAGGATGCGTTTGCCGATGTCGTTGCTTTGCAGCTGACCTTTGTCGTCCAGCACGGTGACGGTGCTGCGCTCACCCTCGGACTTGACCGAGACGCGGTAGCGGATGGCGGCCGGCGGGGCGTCCTTGGAGAACAGGCGCTGGAAGAAATTGGGCTCTTCCTTGCCGGCTTGCGTCGGGTCGGCGTAGCGCAAGAAGAACAGGCCTTGCTTGCGGTCGCGGTCTTCGATGGTGAAGCCGTGGCGGTCCAGTGACTGCCCGACACGTCGCCACGCGCGCTCGAAGCCATCCGCCACTTGCAGCGCGTCAGGCACTTCAGACAGCGCACGCGTGCTGGCCTTGGATGTTGCTGGCGCGACCGGCGCGGCCTTCTGGGCGGCCGGCGTTGCCGAGGCCACCAGAGCGGCCTTGGCCTGCTCTTCCTTGGCACCCAACTTGAGCATCAGGCGCGACAGCATTTCAGCTTCCAGCTGCGGGTCGTTCGGGCGCGGCTGCCAAGCGGTGGCATCGCGTTGCTGGGTGGTGTAGACCTCGGTCATGCCGCGGTGGCTGATGTAGATCTCGGTGCTGCCCTTGGCACCGGGGGTGTTGCCGCTGATCCGCTCGACGCGGGTGCGATACATATCGCGCTCGCCGCTGGAGTAGAGGCCGTCGAAGACCTTGCCGATGGTCGAGCGGATGATGTCTTGCGGCAACTTGGCGCGGTTTTCGTTCCAGTTGGTTTCCATCAGGCCGATGTCGGCTTGCTCGGAGGTCAGCTCGAAGCCGCGCTCTTGCCAGAACTCGCGCAGTTGCGGCCAGACTTGCTCCGGCGTCTGCGTGGTGCGCAACCAGCGCCCGGTGCCTTCACGCACCAGGTTCACTTCGCCGGCCGAGGCCAGCGCGACCGAGCCGCCCGTGGCCGCCGGAGTTGCGGCCGCAGGCGCTGCGCTGCTCTGCTGGAAGGTGGCGGCGCTGACGCTGCCGCCCTGGACTTGCGCACGGTTGTCGCGAGCCAATTGGGTCAGATCGGGCGGCACGTCGAGGCCGGTCGTCTGGCGTGCACCGCCG
This sequence comes from Burkholderiales bacterium, assembly GCA_947450745.1. Taxonomy (GTDB): domain Bacteria; phylum Pseudomonadota; class Gammaproteobacteria; order Burkholderiales; family Burkholderiaceae_C; genus Paucibacter_A. Next base: position 1,936 of record CANFYD010000568.1, on the reverse strand, counting down.
CGGTAATCGACCTTGTCGCTCGAGAACATGCTCCCGACCGAGGTGCAACCCGACAGGGCGGCGACCAACACCAAGCAGGCCAAGCGCACCGGCGTGGCTGCGGAAGAAACAAATGAGGAACGAATCACGCTGAACTTCTCCAGGGGGTCAGGGTTGCGGCAGTCGCAGCCTGCTTTCAAATACGGGAGTACGGGAATACGGGGCAAGTCGGGGATTAGATCAGAGTAGCGCCGCGGGGCCTGGCGCCACCCGGTTTACAACACTCCGGCTTCTTGCATCGCTTGCTCGACGCTGGCCTGACCGGCGGCGGTCAGGGCGGTGATCGGCAGACGCAGCGCCGGCGTGCAACGGCCCAAGCGGGCCAGCGCCCATTTGGTCGGTGCCGGGCTGGGCTCGCAGAACAACTGCTTGTGCAGGGCCAGCAACTGGAAGTGGATGCGCGTGGCCGTGCGTACATCACCGGCCAGCGCGGCCTTGCACAAATCGTGCATGGCGCGGGGGGCCACGTTGGCGGTCACGCTGACATTGCCGTGGCCGCCGAGCAGCATCAGCGCGATGGCGGTGCCGTCGTCGCCGGAATAGGTCGAAAACCCGGCCGGTGCATGCTTGATCAGATAGGCGGCGCGTTCGATATTGCCGCTTGCCTCTTTGACGCCGAAGACGCCCGGCAGCGCGGCACAGCGCAGCGCTGTTTCGGGCTGCATATCGGCCACCGTGCGGCTCGGCACGTTGTACAACATCATCGGGATGTCAACGGCTTCGGCGATGGCCTTGTAGTGCTGAAAGATGCCTTCTTGCGACGGCTTGTTGTAGTAGGGCACGACCGACAGCGTGCAATCGGCACCGACTTGCTTGGCGAAGCGGCTCAGGTTGATCGCCTCGGCAGTCGAGTTGCCGCCGGTGCCGGCCATGATGGGCACGCGTCCGGCCGCATGCTCAACCGCCACACGGATGATTTCGCAGTGCTCTTCAACGTCGACCGTCGGCGACTCGCCGGTGGTGCCGACCACGCAAATGCAGTTCGTGCCTTCGGCGATATGCCAATCGATCAGTCCGCGCAACGCGACGTAATCGACGCTGCCGTCCTCTTGCATCGGTGTCACGAGTGCCACGATGCTGCCAACAAGTCCGTTCATTGAGGTTTCCTCTTAATTCTCATAATTCTACTGAAGGCGGTGGCTTGACTTAGTCGAGCGCGTGGCGCGGGAACACATCACCCTGCGGCCTGACTGCGGCAATGCGCTGCACATAGCGCGGGTTGCCGCCGCTGTGCCCGGCACCCGACTCGAAGCCGTCTTCAAAGCCGATGACGCGCAGGCCCGCGCAGACCTGCAGCAACTCGCCCGGCTGAAGCAGGAAGTCGGCGCGCGCTGGCCGGCCAATGCTTTGCTGGCCGTCGGCAAAGGTCTCGTAAATCAGCGTGCCGCCCGGGGCCACCGCCGCCACGATCTGCGGCAACAGGGGCCGCCACAGGTAGTTGCAGACCAGCACCAAGTCGAATTGCCGCGTGCCCAGCGGCCAGGGGCCGGTCTCGATGTCAGCCTGGATGATTTCGGCCAAGCCTTGCAGACCGGCTAGAGCCGCCGCGTCGCGGTCCACCCCGGTGACTTGCAGGCCTGAAGCCGCCAAGTGGCGCAAGTTGCGGCCCGAGCCACAAGCCAAGTCCAGCGCGGTGCTGCCGGGGCGCAAGCCTTGTTGCCAGCGCAGCAACCAGGGGGAGGGCGCGGGCAGTTCAGATACCGATGGTGCACTCATTAAAAACAGGCCCTGATTTGTTCAGACAGATTCATCATCAACGCCGGTTGCGTGTAGCTGAGAAAGACCAGACCCAGCAGCGCCAGCGCGCAGGTCCAGATCAGCAGGCGCTTGAGCATGTTGCTAGCCTCATGCCGGTTGCGATTGCGGCAGTGGAAGCGGGGTGCGGGTAATCGCTCCT
>CANFYD010000567.1 GCA_947450745.1 Burkholderiales bacterium | reverse complement strand
CCAGCAAGGCGATCTGGTCGCGGAAGCGGCTGTCATCCATCAGCCCTTCGGCCTTGGCGATGCGCTTCAGCCGCTCCAGCTCGCGCTTGGCCCGGTTGACGTCGGCAATATTGGTGCGCTCGTGGGCCAGCAGGTATTTGGCGTAGGTCCAGCCCTTGTTTTCTTCACCGACGAGGTTCTCGGCCGGCACTTCGACATTGTCGAAAAACACCTCGTTGACCTCGGCCTCACCGTCCAGCAAGACGATCGGCCGCACAGTCACGCCGGGAGATTTCATGTCGATCAGCAAAAAGGAAATGCCGGTCTGCGGCTTGCCGCTGCTGTCGGTGCGCACGAGGCAGAAAATCCAGTCGCCGTATTGGCCCAGCGTGGTCCAGGTTTTCTGGCCGTTGACCAAATACTTATCACCCTGGCGCTCGGCTTTGCACTTGACCGATGCCAAGTCCGAGCCCGCGCCCGGCTCGCTGTAACCTTGGCTCCACCACACCTCGCCGCTCATGATGCCGGGCAGGTGGCGCTGTTGTTGCTCGGGCGTGCCGAAGGCCATGATGACCGGGGCCACCATCACCGGGCCAAAGGGCACGATGCGTGGCGCGCCGGCCAGCGCGCATTCTTCTTCAAACAAATGGCGCTGTATCGCGTTCCAGCCCGGACCGCCAAATTGCTGGGGCCAAGCCCAGCCGTGCCAGCCTTTGGCCCCCAAAATTTTGGCCCAACGCTGCATATCGTCCTTGCTCAGACGCAGCGCGTTGTGCACTTTGTGACTGATGTCGGTGGGCAGGTGCTCGGCCACCCATGCGCGAATGTCTGCGCGGAAGGCGAGTTCGTCCGCCGTGAAGTTCAGATCCATGCTTATCTCCTGGGCTTTTTGCTCAGCGCAGGTTTTAGCACGAACGTGCTATTTTCTGTTGTCGCGGCAGGGACAGCGCGACAACTCCCCCTATAAAAACAAGCGCCCACGAAAAAGCGGCCACTGAGGGCCGCTTCGTTGAGCCGTATGTCGATCAGACGCTGCGCTGGTGGCGGCTGTAAAAGAGACCAAATAGAGCCATGCCGGCCAGCGCCAACGTGCCGGGCTCCGGCACCGTGCTCCCGTTCGTCGTGACGGTGGACTTGGCACCGGTGACCGAGAACAGCTTGACGTAGTCGTAGCCGGAGCTTTGGTACGCCGCAGTGGTAGTCGGGGTGCCGCTGCCGTTGTCCGCATTGGACGTCATGCCACCGATGGTCGAGTTGTAGGCGCTGATCAGCCACCAGCTTGACGATAAATTGCTGGCGTTGATGGTTTCAGCGCCAGTCAAAACATTGGCATAACTGCCGACCAAGTTCCACCCTGTGCTGCCGGCTGCAACTTTCAGGTTGCTGATGTTCTTGGCCGTGACCGTGGCACCCGCTGCGGCGCTGGTGTTGGTCGCGATGGGGCCTTGGTAGGCCATCACCGTGATATCGCTGTCGTAATCGGCCCAGCCGATGTTCAGCGAGGTCAGTGTGACCGCCTGGGTGAACTGCAGCAGGATCATTTCCAGGTTGCCCTGGTTGTCGAGCGCGTGGTTGGGCGCGCCCGTGCCTTCTTGATTGACACCCAGGCCGCCGCCGCTGTAGCCGGTCAGGCCGCCGGCCGCAGCGAAGTTGCTGCCAGCGGTCAATGAAGTGGAGTAAGCCGCTGCCGTCGCCGTGCCATCGGTCTTGACGCAGCTGCTGCTGGCGCAGTTGGTATCAAGCTGCCAGGTGGATGCTGCTTGCGCGCTGGGCAGCCCAGCCACTGCGGCGAGCAAGCCGCTAGCCAAGAGCATGACGTTGCGGGGCCGTGCACCAATTTTTTGTTTGCTCTTCATCGTTCACTCCGGTCATGCCTGGTGGCCTCGACAGTTTTGAAGGATGCGTAACTTCAAATTAAAGTGCGCTTGATCAACGGCAGAGGACAATTCGTTGATACATCCCTAATTTCATCAGTGCTTGAATGTAGTGAATTGCGGCAAGACCTACAGCCCCTCATTCGAGTGTCTTCAGCAAAATATTTGCATCCGCAGTACTTTCGAAATTCACGCCTGCTTTCAGTGCTTGAGCCAGCTCGGCGCGAGCTTCGGCTTTGCGGCCAGCCTGGGCCAGCACAGCGGCCAAGTGGTAGCGGATTTCAGGGTTAGCGGGTTGGCGCAGCAGGGCATCGCGCAACAGTTGCAGCGCCCTGTCCTTGTTGCCGGCGAGGTGGTTGGCCCAACCGGCCGTGTCGACCAGCAACGGGTTGCGCGGGTTCAGGCTGAGCGCTTGCTCGGCCACTTTCAGTGCGGCCGGGTCTTTCAAGCGCAGCAGCACGTTGGCCAGGTTGTTCAGCAGCTCGGTGTCAGCGGGGCGGAGTTTCAAGGCGGCTTCGTAAGCCCGACGAGCGGCGGTGAAATTGCCAGCGCGGGCTTGCGCATCGGCCAAGGCGCGCTGCACCGGCAGATCTTGCGGATGGCTGCTCAGCCAGCGCTCGGCCAACGCGATCGCCGGCTTGCCGCCGTCCAGGCTGGCCAAGCTTCGGAACAGTCGCAGCAGCGTGTCGCTGGACGGCGCGACCTCATGGGCACGGCGCAAGGATTCCAGCGCCGCCTCAGTTTGGCCACGGCTGAGCGCCACCTCGGCCAGCAAGCTGTAACCGTCGGCCAGCTTGGGCCAGCCCAGGATGATCTGGCGGGCTCGTCGCTCCGCTTTGGCGGGCTCGCCTTGCTGAAGCTCCAGCGCCGTCATCAGGACCAGGGCCGGCAGATGGTCGGGCTGACCGGTCAGCGCCTTGTCCAAGCTGTAAGCCGCGCCGGGCAGATCCTTGACCTGCAGTTGCAGGCGGGCAATTTCCACTTGGGTCGGCGCTTCAAAGGACGCTCGGCGTGAGGCATTGGTCAAGCTGGCACGGGCACCAGCCAAGTCGTTGTTGGCCATTTGGGCACGCGCATAGGTTTGCAGCACCTGCACATCGTCGGGCGCTTTGCCCAGCAATTGCTTGGCGGCGTCCAGCGCCTTGGCCGCCTGACCCTTGCGCAAATGCCAAGCCACCAGCGCGAAGTTGGCCCGCGTGTCGCGCAAGCCACTGTAGTCGGCGGCGTTCTCAAGCCAGCGCAAGGCCTCGT
>CANFYD010000566.1 GCA_947450745.1 Burkholderiales bacterium | reverse complement strand
TTGCACAAGGCGGCCCGGTCGAGGGCAAGCAGTACCAGCGTCTGGCCCAGGCCTTGCCGGTGCCGGCCGGCAAGATCGACGTGGTCGAGTTCTTCTGGTACGGCTGCCCGCATTGCTTCGCCTTTGATCCGGTGCTGGAAGCTTGGGTCAAGCAATTGCCGGCCGACGTGACCTTCCGCCGCGCCCACGTGGGCTTTCGCGCCAACATCAAGCTGCATCAACGCCTGTTTTACGCGCTGGAAGTGATGGGCAAGGAAGCGGAGCTGCGCGCCCGCGTGTTCGCCGCCTTCCACACCGAGCGCATCGACCTCGACGACGAAAAGGCGATTTTTGCCCTGGCGGCTCGGCTCGGCCTGGATTCGGCCAAGTTCGCCGATGCCTTCAACTCCTTCGGCGTGCAGACCAAATGCGCGCAGGCGACCAAGCTGTCCGAGGCCTACCGCATCGACGGCGTGCCGTCCTTGGGCATCGCCGGGCGCTTCCTGACCTCGCCAGCGATGGCCGGTGCACGCGGCCAAGCCGAAACGTCACAAGGCCAGCAAGCGGTGGCCGTGGCGGACTTTTTGATCAAGCTGGCACGCACCAAGGCTTGAGCAAGCGAGGGTTTTCTACTGCGCGTCCGCCATGCGTCGTTGGCCGGATGCTCGGAATCCTCACGTACCTTAAGTACGCTCCGGTTCCTGCGCTCCGTCCGCCTAGCCTGACAGCCGCTCGCTACGAAAACGACGAAGCAGTTCTGCTGAAACGCTCGGGCCTCTGAGCCCGATAAACGACACCACCGCGCGTCTGCCCGGTGCTTCGCGGCACCGGGATAGAATCGCCCGCAAGAATTGTGCCGTGATGAAAAAACCTGCTCGCCCTCCATTGATCTGCTTGCCCACACCCCTCCTTCCCCGTCTGCTGGCGCTGCTGGCGTGCGCCTGTGTGCTAACGGCGCAAGCCGAACTGGCCGACCAGAACAAGCCGCTGAACATTGCCTCAGAGAAGGGCGGCCGCATCGACGTCGCCAACCAGCGCACCGAGTTCAACGGCGATGTGGTGCTGAGCAAGGGCAGCTTGGTGCTGCGGGCCGAAAAAATCGACTTGCGCGAAACCGGCGACGGTTATTACAAGGCTTTTGCCAGCGGACTGGCCGGCAAGCCGGTCACCTTCAGGCAAGCCCGTGACGTGCCGGGCGAGGCGATCGAGGGCTTTGCCGATCAGCTTGAATACGACACCCGCGCCGATACGGTGCGCTTTGTCGGCAATGCGGTGGTGCGCCGCACGATCGGCGCGGCGGTGGCGGACGAGGTGACCGGTGCGGTGATCGTGTTCGACAACCGGGCCGAGGTGTTCACGCTGGAAGGCGGACGCGATTCGCCGCACCCGACCGGCCGCGCCCGCGTCGTGATGATGCCGCGCGGTGCCGCAGCGGCCGCAGGAGCCGCCGCCGAAACGCCCGCGTCCGCGGTGCCGCTGCGCCCCAGCCTGACCCTGACGCCGCGCAAACCTTCATGAACGCGGCCAAACTTGCCTACGCAGCTCAGGTGGCCGCGCTGGAATCCGCGCCGCGCAGCCGCCTGGAAGCGACCGGTTTGGCCAAGAGCTATGGCATGCGCCGCGTGGTGACCGATGTGCACCTGAGTGTGGGCAGCGGCGAGGTGGTCGGCCTGCTGGGCCCGAACGGGGCCGGCAAAACCACCAGTTTTTACATGATCGTCGGCCTGGTGCGCGCCGATGCGGGCGAGATCCGCATCGATGGCCAGACGGTCCAGCATCTGCCGATTCATCAGCGCGCCCGGCTCGGCCTGAGCTATTTGCCGCAAGAAGCGTCGATTTTTCGCAAGCTGACGGTGGAAGAAAACATCCGCGCCGTGCTGGAGTTGCAGTTGGGTCCCGACGGCCGTGCGCTGCCGGCGGCCAAGATCAAAGACTTGCTGGAAACGCTGCTGCACGATCTGAGCATCGACAAACTGCGTGACAGCCCGGCCCCGGCGCTGTCCGGTGGCGAGCGCCGCCGGGTTGAAATTGCCCGGGCGCTGGCCACGCAGCCGCGCTTCATCTTGCTGGACGAGCCGTTTGCCGGCGTCGACCCGATCGCGGTGCTGGAGATCCAGCGCATCATCGGTTTCCTGAAAGCGCGCGGCATTGGGGTCTTGATCACCGACCACAATGTGCGCGAAACGCTGGGCATCTGTGACCGGGCCTACATCATCAGCGAAGGCTCGGTGCTGGCCGAGGGCACACCGGCCGAGATCGTAGACAACGCCGACGTGCGCAAGGTCTACCTCGGCGAACATTTCCGCATGTGACGCTGCGCCCCGGCCGATGAAGCAATCCCTACAGGTTCGCCTCAGTCAGCATTTGTCGCTGACGCCGCAACTGCAGCAATCGATTCGGCTGCTGCAACTCTCGACGCTGGAGCTGAACCAGGAAGTCGAGCAGATGCTGGCGCAAAACCCGCTGCTGGAGACCGAGGACGATTTCTCGGTCGCTACGCCGGAGCTGGCCGAGATGCGCAGTGCCGCCACCGCAGCCGAAGATAGCGGCGCCGACACCGAGTTGGGCGGCGGCCAAGACGCCGAGATGACGGCCGAGATCAAGGCCGAGGACTTCGGCACGACCGAGCGCGACGACTGGGAAAACGGTACCGAGCGGGACGACTTCGACGGCATCCGCGAGCTGCCCAGCAATTCCAGCAGCAGCAACAGCGGCACCGACGATGACGGCGAGCGCGGCGACCAGGACGCGGGCGAGATCAGTCTGCAAGAACATTTGTATCAGCAGATGGCCGGCATGGGCTTGACCGAGATCGACCGCATGGCCTTGCGGGTCTTGATCGAATCGCTGGACGAGGACGGCTATCTGGCCGACAGCCTGGAGGAGATCGCGCAGGCGCTGAGCGGTGGCGACGCGCTTGATGCCGAGGCCGATGTTGTGGCTGATGCCGATGCCGAAGCCCGGGATGAGCTGCTCGACCAGCTGCGTATTGCCCTCAAATGGCTGCAGAACATGGACCCGGCCGGCGTGGGCGCACAGAACCTGGGCGAATGTCTGGTGCTGCAATTGCGCGGCCAAGCGCGCAGCCCGGCGCAGATGATCGCCATCCTGATCTGCAAACAGCACCTG
>CANFYD010000565.1 GCA_947450745.1 Burkholderiales bacterium | reverse complement strand
GCACCCAATGGCCGCAGCCCGGTCAGCTTTTCGGGATGTAAAAAGTTTTGTTTCTCATGAGGCTGTGAAATCCCGCAACGCTTGGCTGCTGCGGCTTGCCGGCGGCGGCAAGGGCGGGTGTCGTTGGCAGGCCCGCCGCGCTCTGCGCCAACTTGGGCGTTGTTGTTCGCACAGTGGAAATAGTTGTGTTGCCCGCATTGCGGGCAGGGCCGACGAGTTCGGGTTAATACGTGCTTTTGGGCACGTCGCTTGCGTCACATTGGCTAGCTCTGAAACAGGGACGGGCTCAGCCAATCTCTGCACAGCCCGTAGCGTCAATCCATCAAGGTGTCAGCATGCAAAGAAACGTTCCGATTCGCTCCGTCAGCCGCAGCATTGCAGTGCTTCAGTCCATCAATCGGGGCGAGTGGTCGACGGTGATGGAAATCTCCAGGGCGGTGGATCTGCCCTATCCCACGACCTTTCGCATCATCCAGACGCTGATGCACGAGGGCTTGGTCGTCTGTGAGTCCGATCGCAAGCGCTATCGGGTCACGGCGTTGGTGCAGTCTCTGGCGCTGGGTTATTCCGACCGTGGCAAGTTGATCGAGGCCGCACGGCCCTGCATGGTGGGGCTGACGCAAAAGCATGCCTGGCCGGTGTCGCTGACCACCCACGTCGGACGCAGCATGGTCGTGCGCGACTCGACCCACACGCTCAGCTCATTGACGTTTTGCAACTACGCACCAGGGTTCACCTTGCCGCTGCTCGAATGCGCATCGGGCCATGCCTTCCTGGCCCATATCGGTGCCGAGGAGCGGCTCAGCTTGCTGGCCGGCTTGGAGGCGCATGACCGCCGTACGCCGTTGCTGGACATGTTCAAGTCCGAGCGCTTGGTGCAGAACATCCGCGACAACGGCTACGCGACCAGCGAGCGCAACCCGCACACCCAGTTCCCCGGCAAGACCTCGTCGATCGCCGTGCCGGTGCTCGTCAACGGCGAGGTTGTGGCGGCGCTGACCTTGGTGTTCTTTGCCTCAGCCATCGCCATGGCCGAGGCGGTGCGGCGCTATGCGGATGACCTGAAGGCAGCCGCCATCGAGATCGCCGAACAACTGACCTGCGCCCAGGCTCAGGCTCAGCCGCAGGCGGAGGAGGCGCTCGCCTGAGCCGCCTGAAACACGGCCTGATCCATCAGGCCGGTCTGCGCAATAGCGACAGCCAGGGCCTGACATCCGCTGCCCGGTCCAGGCCCCACAGCCCGTGAAGAATCTCGCCGGACCTGCGCGGCAGCACCAGATCATCGGCCGCGTTGCGGAACAACTCCGACAGTTGCGAGTCGCTCAGCGCCTGGCCCGGTGCGCCGAGAAACGCGTCGATGCGGGTCTGCTGCGCCGAGCCGTCGTCGAACCGCACGGTCAGTGAACAGGCGGCAATGTCCGCGCAGCCGGGGTCGGCCACCAGCGCGATGCGTGAGCGCAAGGCGAGGATGTCGGGATCGGCGAGGCAAGCCGGGTCCAGTTCCTCGGCGCTGAAGCGGCCCAGCTTCCAGGCTGCGGCCAGGCAGTGGCGCAGCTCAGGCCGCAGGCCGTCGATGTTGTCCTGCCCACTGCGGGCCAGCTGCCAGGCCGGCGTTGAAAGCGCCAGCTCCAGGCTGCGTACCGCCCGGTCGGAGGTTTGCGTGCGCAAGGCCAGCACGGCATCGACCGGTGCCAGCGCCCAGGCAGGCAGCGGCCGGCAGTGCAGAGCGATGTCGTGTAGATGCCAATGCTGGCCCAAGCCGGCGAGCACCTCGTCGGCTCGCTCAGGTGCTGCGAGCACTGCGATGCAAGCCTTCATCAGTGCCGCCGTCGTGGCCGCTTGATCAAGCTTCAACAAGGTGCAGCAAGCCGCCACCGCACCAATACTGAGAGGGCGTGCACCATGCCGTGCATGTTGAGCGCTTGGCCCGTCACCCAGCATGCCGCAGGCAATGCCAACTTCCAGGCCGACCACCAAGGCTTCCAGCAGCTGCCGCCCGCCGTGCCCGCCAGATTCGGCCAGCGCCAGCAGCGCCGGCACGATGCCCGCCGTGTATTGCCCTGAGTACCTGTCGCCCTCGGCGCCCCAAGTCCAGCCGGCTTCCAGGCTGGGCAAGTGGGTGTCACCAAAGTCGAGCTGCCTGAGCGAGCGGGCATTCAGGGCCGTGGCCTCGGCCTGGGTGGTGCGGGCCCCGGTCCACCAGACATGGGCCGAGTCCGTGCGCTGGGCGGCAGTGGCTGCGGCACTGGCTTGCTGCAGCCACTGCTGAAGTTCCGGTTGCAGCGCGGCCTCGGCCGACGCCTTCAGTTGGTTGAGCAACAGGCGCTTGGCCTGATGCAGCACCGCATCGTCCAGCTCGGTTTGCAGCCTAGCGCAGACAAAGGAGGCGAGTCGCTCGACGACAGCGGCGGTGGTGGGGTCGGCGTGGTTCACCACGGCGACGCGTCCGTGTGCTCGTGCTGTGTGTGGGCGCTGCGCCCGCCTGCTGGTTTCATCTGCTTTGCCCCTGATTTTTGGATCTGCGTCACAACTGTGGCTTAGGCTAGCCGCAGAGACGCGGATCAGGAAGCGTCAGATCCCGGCTTGTTCGTAGCTCGGATTGACGGCGCTGCCGCTGGCGGGGTGTGAATGGGATGGCGCTCGGCAATATCGCGCGCCAGCCGCTGCAGGCGCGGTGCGTAGATCTCGCGCAAGCGGTCGGTGTTGCGCAGCGTCGATTTGATGTAGCGCATCACGATGCCGCCCACCGGTCGGCCGGCCAGCAGCAGCGGGACGCCCAGATTGCCCTCGCGGTAATGGTCGAACTCCAGATGGCAATAGCCATGGGCGTGCACGCCCTCGATCAACTGCTGGATCTGCTCGGGGGCGAAGCGCACGGGGGCTTGCGGGTCGGCCTGTTGCAAGGCCGTGCTGATGATGGACTCCCGCTCCAGCGTCGTGCTGTGGGCGAGATAGCAATAGCCGCAAGTGGACAGCAAGATGGGCAGCGACGCGCCGACACCGTAGCGAACCAGGGCCAGCGGAGAGTCGTGATCGGTGTTCAGGCGCACCACCATTTCGGTGCCTCGGGGTGTGGAGAGCGCGATCGACCAGCCGAGTTCGCGCTGT
>CANFYD010000564.1 GCA_947450745.1 Burkholderiales bacterium | reverse complement strand
TGGCGCTGATTTTCTTGCTGGACGACAGCCCACAGATCAGGGTCGACAAGGGCGAGAGTGGATGTATTGCGGTCAAACATAGGGGGTGGCAGTGCTCAAGATGTGGAGTCCCTGACGAACCGTGTGGAACACGGCGTCCGGGCTGCCCAGGCGAACGGCTGAAAACTAGCCGCAGCAATGCCGCTGGCCGTTCGCGCTCCCCGGTGGTCCACCACCTCGGGCCGCCCTGCCATGTGAACTTGCCGTGCAAATCCATCGTTCAGAGGCGGCCTTGATCGCCAGTCGCGCGAAGCGTGCAGTGTAACGCCAGCCGAAGCAACCGGCTGCGGACGAGTCAATGGGGCAGCAGGTCAGTGCAGAAGGGCGATGCGCTCTTCGGCCACTACTGTTGGTGCGGCAGGTACGGCGGCTTCACGAATCGGCTTGGCTTGCACAGCCGGCAGACCCCGGCCACCGAGCACGGCTTTCATTTGTTCGTGTTCGGCCATGACGCGGCTGGCATAGCCGGAGTCGTCAGGCAAGTTGGCGGCGCCAACGTAGTAGCGCAAGCCATCTTCGACGCTGCCGGCCCGCTGTATGCACTCTTTCAAGATCTGCACACCAACGCGCAGATTGGTGATCGGATCAAACGCAGCGAAGTTGCCACCGAAGGCTTCGTACTTGTCGTCGTGAACGCGGGTCATCACCTGCATCAGACCCTGTGCGCCGACAGTGCTTTGAGCAAAGGGGTTGAAGCCGGATTCAATCGCCATGATGGCCAGGATCAAGGTCGGCTCGACATGCGCTTTTTGCCCTACAGCCCAAGCCTCTTGTACCAGCCGACTGATCGGCTCCGGTGCAACTTTGTAGCGACGCGACAGCCACATGGCGATAGCCGCTTGCTGGCGCGGCAGATCTTTCGGGTCTGTCGCCGTGGCGCGGTTCACCGCATCGGGTTCACGGCTGCCGAACAGCGTGTTGCCTTCCGCTTCGGCACGGGCTTCTTGCCTGGCGTGCAACCAACCCAGGGTCTGCCCTTCCAGGGTGTGCCGCAGGTCGGCTTGGCTGAAAAAAGTCATGAGGACGGCCACCAAGGCCAAACCCAGCAAGGCCAAGGTGTTGTGGCTGACAACCAGCAGACCTTGACCGATGTCTTTGAAAAACAATGAAGTGGCCGCACTGGTGCTGCGGAAGAGGGATAACAGATCACGACGCGCTGTCATGTGACTCCTTTGTTCTCTACCTTGTTTCAGTCCAGGAGCTTGCGCTGCGGGTCATTCGCACGGTAGTGATAATGGATACGCCTTGATACACCAGGGCTTGTCAAATGGCTCGTGACAAGGTTCGATCTGGCGTCTATCGGCAGCGGGGTGTGTCTTCACCCACCTTCGGGCAACGACACGGGTTAACCCTGGATTTCCAAGATTGGCGGATTCTAAGGTTGCAAATCAAGCCGTCAAGCATATCAAACGTTTTATTAACAACTAAAAGTTATGAAGTATCGGGATTTGCGTGACTTTATCGGCGGCTTGGAGGGTTTGGGCGAGTTGCGTCGTATCAGCGAGCCGGTGTCCCCCCAACTTGAAATCACCGCCCTGAGCGACCGCGTGCTGCGGGCGGGCGGTCCCGCTTTGTTGTTCGAGCAGCCCAGCGGGTACAAGACTCCCGCGCTGACCAATTTGTTCGGCACGACCCGGCGCGTGGCGCTGGGCATGGGGGCGCAGCACCTGAGCGAACTGCGCGATGTGGGTCATGTGTTGGCCAGCCTGAAGGAGCCGGAGCCGCCGAAGGGGCTGAAGGATGCCGGCCGCATGCTGCAGATGCTGAAATCGCTGTGGGACATGAAACCCAGCAAGGTCCGCAAGGCCGCTTGCCAGGAGGAGGTGTTCCAGGGCAGCGATGTCGACCTGAAGCGCTTGCCGATCCAGACCTGCTGGCCGGGCGACATTGGCCCTTTGCTGACGTGGGGCCTGGTCATCACGCGCGGCCCGCAAAGTACGCTGAAGCCGCGGTTGCGGCAGAACCTGGGTATTTATCGCCAGCAACTGATCAGCCGAAATCAACTGATCATGCGCTGGCTGGCGCACCGCGGCGGCGCGTTGGACTTTCGCGACTTCGGACTGGCCAACCCGGGCCAGCCGTTTCCGATCGCCGTCGCGCTGGGGGCAGACCCGGCCACCATTCTGGGCGCGGTCACGCCGGTGCCCGACAGCTTGTCCGAGTATCAGTTTGCCGGGCTGCTGCGAGGTTCACGCACCGAGCTGGTCGACAGTGCGGTCGGTGAAGCCGGGCTGATGTTGCAAGTGCCGGCCAGTGCAGAAATCATCCTCGAAGGCCATATTCCGGTGGCCGCTGCCGGCTACACCGGCTTCAGCGAGGACGGCATAGCCTTGAAAGAGAAGGGCGGCTATTTGCACGCGCTGGAAGGGCCGTTCGGCGACCACACCGGTTACTACAACGAGCAGGATTGGTTCCCTGTGTTTGAGGTAAATCGCCTGACTCAACGGCCGGACCCGATCTATCACTCGACCTACACCGGCAAACCGCCCGACGAACCGGCGATCCTGGGCGTGGCGCTGAACGAGGTGTTCGTGCCGATTCTGCAAAAGCAGTTCACGGAAATCGTCGACTTCTATTTACCGCCCGAGGGCTGCAGCTATCGGATGGCGGTGATCTCGATCAAGAAAGCCTATCCGGGCCACGCCAAGCGCTTGATGTTCGGCTTGTGGAGCTTTTTGCGCCAATTCATGTACACCAAGTTCATCGTGGTGGTGGACGAGGACATCAACATCCGTGACTGGAAGGAAGTGATCTGGGCCATCACCACTCGCATGGACCCGGTGCGTGACACCACCCTGGTGGAAAGCACACCGATCGACTACCTCGACTTTGCCTCGCCGGTCAGCGGGCTGGGCGGCAAGATGGGCTTGGATGCCACCAATAAATGGCCCGGCGAAAGCAGCCGCGAATGGGGCCGCGCCATCCTGATGACGCCGGCCGTGCAGCAGCGTGCGGACCAACTGTTCGAGCAATTGTTCAGCACGCCGCAAACAACGCTGCCGGGGGCTTGAAAGCCGTCGCGAGCTGGGCTACCATCAAGTTGCCTTTCGAGGCATAACCTCTGGCCCAGT
>CANFYD010000563.1 GCA_947450745.1 Burkholderiales bacterium | reverse complement strand
GGCTTGGCCAGCGGCTTGAGCACCTCAACCGGTGCGGCCACGGGCTTGACTGCGGCTTTCACTGCCGGCTTGGCTGGCGACTTCTTCACCACCACCACAGCCGCCACTGCCGACTTGGCTACCTTGGCGGGAGGCTGCTTGACAGGATTGACGGGCTTGGCGGGCTGAGCCACCCGCTTGACGGCTTTGACCGGCTTGGCTGCAACCTTGGCTGCAGGCGCGACCACGGCGGTTTTCACCGCGCTAGGCTTAACCGGCGCAGCCTTCTTCTTCGCAACAGCAACAGCAGCGGGAACGGCTACCGGCACAGCTGCGGCAACAGCAGCGGCAAGAACCGTCTTGGCCGGGCGCGCCGGCTTCTTTGCAGCGGCCGCCTTGACCGGCAACACCGCAGCCGCCCCGGCTTTGGCCGTTTTGGCGGCGGTCTTTGAAGCGGCTTGAGGGGCAGCGGCCTTGGTGCGCGTGGGAGTGGGCTTGATCATCGGGAATTTGAAATTGGGGTGGGGTAAGCAAAAACTTTGGGCGAAGCTTAGCCGAGGTCGGTCTCGGGCTCTGCCAACAGCGCAGCCGGACACCAGCCGCGCAGGCTGTTGATGAAGGCCAGCGCTTGCGCCCGGCCCAGGTCGGTCTTCAGCAGGCGCGCCTCTTGCAAGCGCCGGCTTTGCAGCAATTCATCGCGATAAACACCGGGCAACAAGCCCGCTTCGCGACGTGGGGTCAGCCATTGGCCGTCAATTTGCAGGGCGATATTGCCAAAGCTGCACTCGGTCAACTCTCCCCAGCGGTTCCACAGCAGCACATCAAAAGCCGTCGCCGGTTTGCGCTGGGAAAAATAGTCGTAAACCTCGCGCCGGGTGGTCTTGTGCTGGATGAATTCGGCCGCCGGGCCATCGGACTCAATCGCTTCATCGGCCAGAGCCAGCAACACCACGGTGGGTGTCAGCGGCAGCGGCATCAGCACCGTCTGCACGCGGCCCAGCGCATCGACCGTCAAGCGCAGCCGCCAAGCTCCGGTGGGGTGCGCGTCGGCCACCTCACGCAGCGCCTGGCGTGTTTCGGCGAGCGAGCACTTGAGGCCGAAATGCTGGGCCGTGCGCTGCAAGCGGGCCAGATGCGCGGGCAGCCGCAGCCACAAGCCGTCCTCCAGCCGCAGCGTTTCCAGCGCGGCGATCGGGGCCTGCGCGCGCAGCAAATAGCGGGTTTTGGCGCGCCACTCGGCCAACTCGGCAGCAGCCACCGAATCCAGCGTGATCGCGCTGCCGACACCGGCCGTCAAACCAAGCGGACTCGTTTGATCGGTGCCACCGGCGGGCATCTCGGCCTCCACCGTCCGGATCGGCACATTGAAGGTGGCCGCACCGCCCGGCTGCAACACACCCAGAGCGCCGCAATACCAGCCCCGCGCCTGCGGCTCCAGCGCCCGGATGATCTGCATCGCCCGCAGCTTGGGCGCGCCGGTCACCGAGCCGCAGGGGAACAGCGCGGTGAACAGCTCGGACAGGCGCAATTTGGGGCGGCTCACCGCCGTCACCGTCGAGGTCATTTGCCAGACGGTGGGCAGGGCCAGCAGCTCGAACAGACGCGGCACCCGCACCGAGCCCAGCGTGGCCACACGGCTGATGTCGTTGCGCAGCAAATCGACAATCATCAGGTTCTCGGCCCGCTCCTTCTCGCTGGTGCGCAAATAGGCCTGCGCAGCTTCATCGGCTGCCGCATCGCTGCCGCGCGCGGCCGTGCCCTTCATCGGCTGCGCGGCCAGCAGCCAGGTCTTGTCGGCACCGGCCAGCGGCCGCCAATCAAAGAACAGCTCGGGCGACACGCTGGCCACCCCGGCCTGCCGCAAAAACAAGGAGAAACCGCCCGGCTGGGCGGCGTGCAGCGCCAGGAACAGCGCGGCCAAGTCGGCGGCTGGCGTGGTTTGCGGCGTCATCACCCGCGTATTCACCCGCAGCTCCGCCTTCAAACGCGTGGTCAGGTTGACCTGATAGCAATCGCCGGCGCGTATCCATTCGCGGATGCGCTCGATCTGCGCGGCCTCAGCAGGTTCGCTTTGCGCGTCCGTCCATTCACTGGTCAGCGGGCCCGCAGAGCTCACGGCAGCCGGCCAGCTCAACGGTGCCGTTTCGTACACCGCGAACTCGGCCAGCGGCTGCACGCTGTCATGCACGCTGATGGCCGAATCAAAAGCCGCTGCCGCCTCGTAGCGCAGGCCGCCCAGCACCCAAGCACCATCGCGGCTGGCTTGATGGGCGGCGTCCAGCACGGCCGCCACCTCCTCGGCCCGGTGCGCCCGCAGCCAGCGGGCCGGCGGTTCGAAGTAGGCACCGCAAACGCGCTCGCCGTCCTCACGCGCCAGCGGGTGACGCGGGAAGTCAAAGGCCGCCCACAGCTGCCGGCTTGGCAGCTCGTGCGGCGACTGTCCCGGCGTTGGCTTCATCGCGTCCATTCACCTGCGATCATCAATTCACAAGCTCAGCAAATGCTCGCGGTAATAAGCCATCTCGTCGATGGACTCATGGATGTCGGCCAGCGCGGTGTGCGCCTGCGCCTTCTTGAAGCCGGCGGTGATGCTCGGCTTCCAGCGCTTGGCCAACTCCTTCAGCGTGGACACGTCCAGGTTTCGGTAGTGGAAGAACGACTCCAGCTTGGGCATGTAATTGGCGAGGAAGCGGCGGTCCTGGCAAATGCTGTTGCCGCACATCGGCGACTTGCCGGCCGGCACATACTGCTTCAAGAAGGCGATGGTCTGGGCCACCGCTTCGTCCTCGGTCACCGTGGACGCCTTGACGCGCTCGATCAGTCCGCTCTTGCCATGCGTGCCCTTGTTCCAGTTGTCCATCAAGTCCAGCGCCGCATCGCTTTGGTGGATGGCAAACACCGGGCCTTCGATCTTGATGCGCAAATGCGGGTCGGTCACCACCACGGCAATTTCAATGATGCGGTCGCGGTCCGGGTAGAGGCCGGTCATTTCCAGGTCGATCCAGATCAGGTTCTGGTCGCTGCGATCCAGCGTCGGGGGCAGGGTTGCAGCGTCGTTGGCCGCATCGTGGACTGCATCAGTGGCAGGCGTGCTGGCGGGAGCGGTAGGCATGAGGGACTTCCATTCGGTCAAAGGTCGCCGAGATT
>CANFYD010000562.1 GCA_947450745.1 Burkholderiales bacterium | reverse complement strand
GGCAAACGCGAGGCTGTATTGCGTCGGGGTCAGGCCGTAGTGACCGATCAGCACAAAGGGCGAATTGGCCAAGTAGATGAAAAAGCCGCTGAGGGCGAAGCTGCCGATCAAGACCAGGCCCAGGTAGTGGCGGTCACGCAGCAACTGGGCGTAGCCGCGCAGGGCGCTGCCCAGGCTGCTTTCCACCCGGGCCGCTGCGGGGCGGGTTTCCTGCAACTGGGTGTAGGTCATCGCCACGCCCGCCAGTGCCGCTACCGTGACGGCCCAGAACACCGCCCGCCAGCTGCTCAGCGCGATCACCGCGCTACCGGCCAGCGGCGCCAGGATGGGCGAGACGCTGAACACCAGCATCAGCAGCGACATCAAGCGAGCGGCATCGGTGCCGGTGTGCAGGTCACGCACGATGGCGCGCGGTATCACCATGCCGGCTGCTGCGCCCAAGCCTTGCAAGAAGCGCAGTGCGATCAGCGTGTTGATGTCGGTGGCCAAGGCGCAGCCGACGCTGCTGATGGCAAACAGCCCAAGGCCGAAATACAGCGGCGGCTTGCGCCCCCACATGTCGGACGCCGGCCCGTAGAGCAGTTGGCCCAGTCCCATCGAGATGAAAAATGCGGTCAAGCTCATCTGCACGCTGCCGATGTCGGCACCCAGGCTCAGCCCCAGCGCTGGCAGTGCCGGCAGATACATGTCGATGGCAAACGGGCCGATGGCCGAGAGCAAGCCCAGCACCAGGGCGATCCGAAAAAATTTTGAAGTCATTCCGGCATTGTCCCAGGCGACGTAAAAGGATGGGTGCTGCCGGTTTTGTGACAGCTTGGCGCATTGGCTTGGTGAGCCTGTGATGCGCTCGGCCACAATTGCGCCCATGAGCTTCAACCCCGACCCGACCGTGCGTGCCGCCGCCTTGCGCGCCGCGCTGCAACACCACGCCCACCTCTACTACACACTGGACGCGCCGACGCTGCCGGACGCCGAGTACGACAAATTGTTCCAGGAGCTGCAGGCGCTGGAGTCGGCCCACCCGGAGCTGCTAACCGCCGATTCACCGACGCAGCGTGTCATCGGCCAAGTGCTGCCGGGCTTTACCTCGGTGCGGCATGCGGTGGCGATGTTGAGCATACGCACCGAAACCGACACCGAGCCCAGCGGTGCGCTCAGTTTTGATGGCCGCGTGCGGCGCGAACTGGAGCTGGGCCCGGACGCGCCGCCGGTGGAGTACGCGGCCGAATTGAAGTTCGACGGTCTGGCGATCAATCTGCGCTACGAGGCCGGTGTGTTGGTGCGCGCCGCCACGCGTGGTGACGGCGAAAGCGGCGAGGACGTGACGCAGAACATCCGCACGATCGGGCAGATTCCGTTGCGTTTGCAGGGCGTGACCGCAGCCGTCATCGAGGTGCGCGGCGAGGTCTATATGCGGCGCGACGACTTCGAAGCGCTGAACGAGCGGCAGCGCGCGCGGCTTCAAAAAACTTTCGTCAACCCCCGCAATGCAGCCGCCGGTGCGGTGCGCCAACTCGACCCCGCCATCGCCGCCCAACGGCCGTTGAGCTTCTTTGCTTACGGCCTGGGTGAGGTAGTGGGCTGGCTGCTGCCCGACACCCACAGTGGCCTGCTGGACGCGCTGGCCGCGATGGGTGTGCCGGTCTGCGCCGACCGGGCCGTGGTGGCCGGTGCTGCGGGCTTGGTGGCTTTTCATCAGGCCATGGGTGCCAAGCGCGACAGCCTGCCATTCGACATCGACGGCGTGGTCTACAAGGTCAACAGCCTGGAGCTGCAACGCCGGCTCGGTTTTGTCAGCCGCGAGCCGCGCTGGGCGGTGGCGCACAAATACCCGGCGCAAGAGCAGCTGACCCGGCTCAATGCGATCGACATCCAGGTCGGCCGCACCGGCAAGCTCACACCGGTGGCCAAGCTGGAACCGGTGTTTGTCGGCGGCACCACGGTCAGCAACGCGACGCTGCACAACTTGTTCGAGCTGCGCCGCAAGGGCGTTCGCGTCGGCGACACGGTGATCGTGCGGCGTGCCGGTGATGTGATCCCCGAAGTGGTGGGCCGAGTGGTGGAACCCAGAGCCGCTTACGTGCCCAATTTCCGCATGCCCCGTCAATGCCCTGCTTGCGGCAGCGCCGTGTTGCGGGAGCAGGGCGGGCTGGCCCATTGCTGCAGCGGGGGACTGTTCTGCCCGGCCCAGCGCAAGCAGGCGATCCTGCATTTTGCCGGGCGACGGGCGCTGGACATCGAAGGTTTGGGCGACAAGCTGGTCGATCAACTGGTGGACGCCGGCGTCATCACCAG
Source organism: Burkholderiales bacterium (assembly GCA_947450745.1). Classification (GTDB taxonomy): domain Bacteria; phylum Pseudomonadota; class Gammaproteobacteria; order Burkholderiales; family Burkholderiaceae_C; genus Paucibacter_A. The sequence goes on along the minus strand of CANFYD010000562.1, from coordinate 837 downwards.
CTTGCCCGGCCTCTACAAAATGGGCTTGGCGAAATGGGCTGCGCTGGACCGGATGGCGGGCAAGAGCGCCCAGAACATCGTCGACGCGCTGGAGAAAAGCAAGCAGACGACGCTGGCACGCTTTCTGTTCGGCCTGGGCATTCGCCAGGTCGGCGAGGCCACGGCCAAGGAGCTGGCCCGCCATTTCGGCACGCTCGATGCGCTGATGACCGCCAGCTTCGAGCAGTTGCTGGAGGTCAGCGACGTCGGCCCCATCGTGGCGCGCAGCATCCAGACCTTTTTTGCGCAGGCCCACAACCGCGAAGTGCTGGAGCAGCTGCGGGCTGCCGGCATCACTTGGGCCGAAGGCGCGGGCGCGCAAGCTCAGCTGGGGCCGCGCCCCCTGCTCGGCAAAACGCTGGTCTTGACCGGCAGCCTGCCGACGCTGTCGCGCGATGCCGCCAAGGATTTGATCGAAGCCGCCGGCGGCAAGGTCAGCGGCTCGGTATCCAAGAAAACGCACTTTGTGGTGGCCGGTGAGGAAGCCGGCAGCAAACTGGACAAGGCCCGCGAGCTGGGCCTGGTGGTGCTGGATGAGGCTGGTTTGCTGGCTTTGCTGAATGAGGCGCAGCCCGAGCCACCCGTGTTGTCCTCGTAGGGCGGGTCTGGGCGGGTCCGGATCCGCGCGGATGCCGCAATGGCGCGCAGCCTAGGAGTCTGCGCGGCAGAAGGATCGGCGGCTGCAAGGCGGCCGCAGCGGTCCATTTTTCACCGTCTTTTCGCCCCATAGCGGAGCTATGAAGCTTCAAATCCGGCAAAAACTGTCCTCGCTGGGGCCACCTTTCGCTATCGCCGCCT
>CANFYD010000561.1 GCA_947450745.1 Burkholderiales bacterium | reverse complement strand
AGTCGTGCCCCTCACCAGTGTGGAGTTCAAGATCCTGATGGCCTTGGTCAGCGCGGGGAGTGCCGCTTGTTCTCGGGATTTGCTGGCCGCCGCCGCCCAGGTCAGTGGTTATCGCCCGCTGGACCGCACGGTTGACGTGCAGGTGGGGCGACTGCGCCGCAAGCTGTGTGCGGCCCGGCCCGGCCCCGCGTGGATCGTGACGCTGCGCGGCCAGGGCTATGCCTTCCAGCCCGACGCATCGCCGCTCGAGCGTTGATTGATGCGCTGGCCTTGGCGTATCGACACGCTGTTTGCGCGCCTGATGTGGGCGCAGACCGGGCTGGCTTTGCTCACTTTTGTGCTGGTCGTCTTGGGCGCGCAGTTTGCCGCCGGGGTTCGCCAAGCCGTGCCCTATGCCCGGTTGTGGGCACCCTTGCTGAAAGCAGTCCAGGCTTGCCCTGCCTGTGTGCTGCCGGAGGCACCCGGCAGCGCGCCGCTGCAGCTCAGCGCCCGCTTGTCAGACCGCAGCACCTTCGATTTGTCGTGGCTGCCGTCCGCGCGCGTCCTGCGGGACGAATGCCTGTCGCTGGGCGTGGTGGTGGACGACATGCGCATCGAACTCGGGGCGAGCCCGGTGTTGATCTGGTTGCGTCTGCCCGTCGCTGAGGGCCCCCCGCTGTGGCTGGGCACGCCGCTGCCCGAGGTGGCACCGCGCTGGTCGATCATCTCGACACCGCTGCCGCTGCTGTGGCTGTTGTTGGTGATCGGCGCGAGCTGGGTGTTCGCGCGGCGCATGGTGGCCCCACTGGATTTGTTGCGAGCGCGCATGGAGAGTTTTGTCGCCGCGCCTGCGGCCGTGCTTGCCATGCCGCCGCCAAACTTGCCGCTGCCGCCCACCGCCGCTGCCGCCGAGGTGCTCGCCATGCACCGGGCCTACGACGCGCTGCTCGGTCGGCTACAGCAGCTGGAACGCGAGCGGCTGTTGTTGCTGGCAGGCATTTCGCACGACCTGCGCAGCCCGCTGGGGCGCATCCGCTTGTCGGCCGAGCTGCTGCCGCAGACGCCTGACAACTTGGCGGACGTGGCCATCATCGTGCGCAACGTGGTGTACGCCGACCAACTGGTGGACAGCTTTCTCGACCATGTGCGCGCTGCCAGCTTGGCTTTGAGCGAAACGGTGGACTTGGCCGCCGTGGCTGCTGCGGTGGTGGCGCGGTTCGGGGTGGCACCTGAAGCGCTGGCCCTGCAGCGGCCGGCGGGTCCGGTCTGGCTGGCCAACAGCAACGCGCTGCTGCTGGACCGCTTGGTCTTGAACCTGGTGGACAACGCTTTCAAGCACGGGCGCGGGCCTGTCAGCGTGTGTGTGGCGAGCTCCGACACGAGCAAGGGCAAGACGCACAGCCTGACCGTGACCGATCAAGGCGAGGGCTTGCCAGCGGCGCAGGCCGACTTGCTGCTCAGCGCCTTTGCCCGTGGTGATGCCAGCCGGCAGGTGCCGGGCAGCGGCTTGGGTTTGACGGTGGTGCAGCAGGTGGTGGACAGGCTGGGCGGCCGCTTGAGCTTCAGCCGCGACCCGGCCGGGCACCACGCCCGCGTGGAGCTGCCCACCCGATGAGGGTGAGCCTGGCTTGAGCTTGGCCGGGCCGGGCTGAAATTCGGCGCCGAGACGAATGCGACAGTCTTGTCGCATTCGTCGTCAAACGTCACTTTTATCAGCTTAATCGTTCAAGTTGCGGGTCGAAATGGGGAACACGAGGTGGCACTTTTAGTTGAAGTGATCACTGCAATGTCCATGTCACTCACCGCTCGAACGCCACATGAAACGCAACAGCTGCCTGAACCATATTTTTCGTCTGATCTGGAACCACACGCTGCAGGTCTGGGTGGCGGTGGCGGAGACCACGGCCAGCTCAGGCAAAGCCGGTGCGACCCAGCGCCGTGTGGTGGCTGCGGCGCTGCTGGCCTTGGGCGGCAGCGCGGTGCTGGCGGGGCCGGGTGGCGGGCAGGTCACGGCGGGCAGTGGCAGCATCGGCACGGCAGGCGGCGTCACCACCGTGCGCCAGACCTCAGCCACACTCAATCTGGCTTGGCAGAGCTTCAACGTGGGCGCCGCCGAGACGGTCAACTTCATCCAGCCCTCGGCCTCGGCCATTGCCGTCAACCGCGTGCTGGGCAACGACGGCAGCCAGATCCTGGGCCGCGTCAACGCCAACGGCCAGATCTGGCTGATCAACCCGAACGGCATCTTGTTCGGCCGCGATGCGCAGGTGAACGTGGGCGGCCTGGTGGCCAGCACGCTGGACGTGGCCGACAGTGCCGTGGGCAGCGGCACGGCGCGCTTTGCCGGCAACAGCCGCGCCCATGTGCTCAACCTGGGGCAGATCACCGCAGCAGACGGCGGCAGCGTGGCGCTGCTGGGCCACGAGGTGGCCAACACCGGCAGCATCAGCGCTCGCCTGGGCACGGTGGCGCTGGGCGCGGGTAGTGCAGCCACACTGACCTTCGATGCCAACCGCTTGCTGAGCCTGCGCATCGACGATAGCGCGTTGAACGCCCTGGCTGACAACGGCGGCCTGTTGCGCGCCGACGGCGGCCAAGTGCTGATGAGCGCCGGTGCCCGCAACGCGCTGCTCGCCAGCGTGGTCAACAACACCGGCGTGGTGCAAGCCCGCACGGTGGAGCAGAGCGAAGGCCGCATCGTGCTGCTGGGCGGCATGGTGGCCGGCACCACAAGGGTGGATGGCCAGTTGGACGCCTCGGCACCCGACGGCGCTGGGGGTGGCAACGGCGGCTTCATCGAGACCTCGGCCGCCCGCGTGACCGTGGCCGACAGCGCCCGCGTCACCACCTTGGCCGCGCAAGGCCACGCTGGCCGCTGGCTGATCGACCCGACCGACTTCACGGTCGCGGCCAGCGGCGGCGACATGACTGGCGCGGCGGTAGCCATCGCGCTGTCCGGAAATAACTTCACGATTGAAAGCAGCAGCGGGGGCAGCGGCACGGCCGGCAACATCAACATCAACGACGCGGTGGTCTGGAGCGCCAACGCGCTGACCTTGAACGCGGCCGCCAGCATCAACCTCAACGCCGCCCTCACCGGCACCGGCACCGCCAGCCTGGCGCTGCAGTACGGCCAGGGCGCGGTGGCCTCGGGCAACGCCGCCAAGTACAACGTCAACGCGGCCGTCACGCT
>CANFYD010000560.1 GCA_947450745.1 Burkholderiales bacterium | reverse complement strand
GGAGTTTCGCCCCTATTACTTGGCGCGCGAGTGGGTGAGGGCAGGGCACAGTGTGCGGATTCTGGCGGCCTCGCACTCGCATGTGCGCAGCCGGCAACCCGACGCCCATCAGGAGCTGATCGACGGCATCGACTACCGCTGGTACTCAGCACCCGCCTACGCGGGCAACGGCCTGGGTCGGGTCAAAAACATCTGGGCGTTTTGCCGCCAGGTCTGGGCCGACGCAGCAACTTTGGCGCGGGAGTTCAAGCCCGATGTGGTGATCGCGTCCAGCACTTATCCGATGGACATCTGGGTGGCGCGCCGCATCGCCAAAAAAGCCGGCGCCAAGCTGGTCTACGAGGTCCATGACCTCTGGCCACTGTCGCCGATCGAGCTGACCGGCATGTCCAAGCACCACCCGTTCGCTCTGCTGTGCCAAAAAGCCGAGAACGACGCTTACCGCGACGCCGATGTCGTCGTGTCGATGCTGCCCAAGGTGCATGAGCACATGGCCAGCCACGGCCTCGACCTGCGTAAACTGCACATCGTTCCGAACGGCATCACGCTGGAGGAGTGGGGCGCGGAGGGTGAAGGTGAGGCGCTGAATGCCGAGATCACCGCGCACATCGCCGCCCAGCGCGCCGCCGGCCGCTTGGTGCTGGGCTATGCCGGATCCCATGGCCTGCCGAACGCGCTGGATGTGCTGCTCGACGCGGCAAAGTTGCTGCAAGACGCGTCGATTGCCCTCGTGATGGTCGGCGGCGGCCATGAAAAAGAGCGCTTGGCGGCCAGAGTGCTCACTGAAGGCTTGACCCATGTGGCGCTGTTCCCGCCCATCCCCAAACTGCAGATCCCGGCGCTGCTGCGCCAGTTCGACATCGCCTACATCGGTTGGCAGCGCACGCCGATTTACCGCTTCGGCATCGCGCCGAACAAATTGCTGGACTACTTGATGGCGCGCCGCCCGGTGCTGCATTCGGTCGAGGCCGGCAACGACCCGGTGGCCGAGGCCGGTGCCGGCCTCACCGTGCCGCCGGAAGATGCCGCCGCCGTGGCAGCCGGCGTGCTGCGCTTGGCCGCCTTGCCTGCGGCTGAGCGCGCCGCCATGGGTGAGCGGGGCCGAGCCTTTGTGTTGGCGCATCACAATTACCCGGTGCTGGCGGCCCGTTTTGTGGCGGCCGTCGGGTGAGCGGCGCAGGCCATCGTTGACAATCTGCAGCTTGAGATTTCGTATGCGCCGCCCGGTCCCGAGAGCCCCATTCCCAAGCCCTCATTCCCAAGCACTACCTGGCCGAAGTATTCGGCACCAATGACAAATCATGAGTGACATTCCCCCGCTGCCTTTCCTTCCCTTTGCCCTGCCCGAGATCGGTGAAGACGAAATCAACGAAGTGGTGGACACCCTGCGCTCCGGCTGGATCACCACCGGCCCCAAGGCCAAGCGCTTCGAGCAGGCTTTTGCCGAGTTTCTGGGTGAGCCGCAGCTCGAATGTGTGGCCGTCAATTCCGCCACCGCCGGTCTGCACCTGGCGCTGGAAGCCTTGGGGATTGGCCCCGGCGATGAAGTCATCACCACCACCCACACCTTCACCGCCACCGCCGAGGTGGTGCGCTATCTGGGCGCCGACGTGGTGCTGGTCGACATCGACCCCAACACGCTGAACATCGACCCCAAATTGGTCGAGGCCGCCATCACACCGCGCACCCGCGCCATCATCCCGGTCCATTACGCCGGCCTGGCGGTGGACATGCTGGAAATCCTCGACATCGCCCGCCGCCACGGCCTGCGCGTGGTCGAAGACGCGGCGCACGCGCTGCCCACCACGCTGGAGCGTGAGCTGATCGGCACCATGGGCAGTGACGCCACGGTGTTCAGCTTCTACGCCAACAAAACCATGACCACCGGCGAGGGCGGCATGCTGGTCACCCGCAACCCCGAGCTGGCCAAGCGCGCCCGCGTGATGCGCTTGCACGGCATGAACCGCGACGCCTTCGACCGCTTCACCGCCAAAGTCCCCAGCTGGTACTACGAAATCGTTGCCCCCGGCTTCAAATACAACATGACCGACATTGCGGCGGCGATGGGGATACATCAGTTGAAGCGGCTGCCCGGTTTTCAGCTGCGGCGCGAGCAGATCGCCCAAACCTACAACCAGGCTTTTGCCGATTTGCCCTTGATCCTGCCGCCGCAAGCGCTGGCCGGTGACGTGCATTCCTGGCATTTGTATGTGCTGCGTCTGTCCGATCGGCTGGAGATCGAGCGGGATCAGTTCATCGAGCGCATGTACGCGCTGGGCATCGGCTGCAGCGTGCACTACATCCCGCTGCATTTGCACCCGTATTGGCGCGAGCGCTATGACTTGCGCCGGGAGCAGTTTCCGCATTCGCAAAAAGCGTTCGAGCGAATGTTTAGCATCCCGCTGTACACGTCGATGACCGATGCCGAAGTGCAGCGCGTGGTGGATGCCGTGCGCAGCATCGCCCTGGCTGCTTGATTGATTGACGCTCAGGGCTGATGCTTAAACGCACTTTCGACTTTGTGATGGCCGGCCTGGGTTTGCTGTTGTTGGCGCCCCTGCTGCTGGCCGTGGCGCTCTGGGTCAAGCTGGACTCAAGCGGCCCGGTGCTGTTTCGGCAGCAGCGTGTGGGGCGGGCGGGGCGGCCGTTTTTCATCCACAAATTCCGTACGATGCGGGCCGACGTGTCGGGCCAAGCCGCGCAGATCACGGTGGGCGCCGACCCCCGAATCACCGGCGCGGGCCAAGTCTTGCGGCGCTGCAAGCTGGACGAGCTGCCGCAGCTGTGGGACGTGCTGCGCGGTGCGATGAGCCTGGTCGGCCCGCGCCCTGAAGTGCCCAAATACGTGGCGTTGTATCCGCCCGAGATGCGCCAACTGGTGCTGTCGATACGCCCCGGCATCACCGACCTTGCGTCGATCGAATACCGCGATGAAAGTGCACTGCTGGCCGAGTCCAGCGACCCGGAGCTGACCTACACGCAAGTCATTCTTCCCGCCAAGCTGGCGCTGGCCGCCCGCTATGTGCAAACCCGCAGCTTTGCCGGTGATCTGCGCTTGTTGTTGCGCACGCTGAGGGTGATTGCGGGCTGAATTTCTCGTGACCTACGGCTTGCCATGCTGTGCCGCCGCAAAGCCCGCGGGTCGCGACCCGCCCTACGAAGATGACCAACCTCGTAGGGAGG
>CANFYD010000559.1 GCA_947450745.1 Burkholderiales bacterium | reverse complement strand
TGAAGCTTCATAGCTCCGCTATGGGGCGAAAAGACGGTGTTCTCGAAGAGCGGCGAAGCCAAAAATGGACCGCTGCGGCCGCCTTGCAGCCGCCGATCCTTCTGCCGCGCAGACTCCTAGGAATCCTTAACGACCGGAAGTGCGTTCCGGTTCCTGCGCTTCCCGCCCATGCCTGCCAACCGCGCGCTACAAAAGTTCTCCCCGTCCAAGCCAAGATCAGCAGGGGCTTGGCTTCCAAAGTCGGCGGGTTCACTTCGATCCCATGTGTGTTTGAAATGCAAATGGCGTTAAAAATGGAAATCAGAGTTTTGGGAATGGGCTGCAGCAAGTGCCGCAGCACCATCGGCATCATTGAACGGGCCGCGCTGGCTTGCGGGGTCGAGGTTGAGATCGTCAAGGTCGAGAACCCCGACGAGATCAAACGCTCAGGTGTCAGCGCCACCCCCGCCGTCATGATCAACGGCCAGGTCGTGCACAGTGGTGGAATTCCTTCCCACGAGGACGTGCAAGGCTGGCTGAAGCCCGCGCCCATCGGGTTTCTGAGTCATCCGACCCGCTATATTTTCTTCACCGGCAAGGGCGGCGTGGGCAAGACCTCGCTGTCGGCGGCTGCGGCGCTGATGCTTGCGGACGCGGGCCAGCGAGTGCTGCTGGTCAGCACCGATGCGGCCTCCAACCTGGATGAAATGCTGGGCATCGAGTTGCTCAACACGCCGGTGCCCGTGCCCGGCGCGCCGGGTCTGTCGGTGTTGAACATCGACCCCGACAACGCCGCCGAGTCCTATCGCCAGCGCGTTCTGGCCCAGATGGGCATTGACGCCAGCGCAGACGAACGCTCGACCGTGCGCGAGCAACTGTCCGGCGCCTGCACCACCGAGATCGCGTCCTTCGACGAGTTTGCCTCCCTCTTGTCGGGCGGCGCCGAGCGTTACGACCACATCGTCTTCGACACCGCCCCGACCGGCCACACCCTGCGCCTGCTCAGCTTGCCCAAGGCATGGACCGGGTTTCTGGACGGCAACGACCGCGGTGCCTCCTGCCTGGGGCCGCATTCGGGCCTGAAGTTGCAGGAAGTGCGCTTCAAAGCCGCGCTCGACGCGCTGAGCGACCCGGCGCAGACCACGGTGATCCTGGTCACGCGGCCCGACCAGGGCGCAATTGCCGAAGCGGCGCACACGTCAGCAGAGTTGCGCGAGCTCGGCCTGAACAACCAGCGGCTGGTGCTCAACGGTGTGTTCCACGCCAGCGAGCGCTCCGACGCCGTGGCCTGCGCCATCGAGGACTTGGGGCAGCAGGCCCTGGACGCGATGCCGCCAGCGCTGCGTGCCCTGCCGCAAGACCGCGTGCCGCTGCGGGCTTTCGATACGGTCGGGCTGCCGGCTCTGCGTGCATTGCTGACGGCCGGGGCTGCGCCGATCACAGCGCAGACGACTACGGTGCTTGAACTCAGCGAACAGCTGCTGGGCCTGGACGCGCTGGCCGACCAGTTGGCCGCCGCCGGGCACGGGCTGATCATGGTGATGGGCAAGGGCGGCGTCGGCAAGACGACGGTCGCCGCTGCGCTGGCCCTGGGGCTGATCCAGCGCGGCAAGACCGTGCACCTCAGCACCACCGATCCGGCCGCTCACTTGGCCGCAACACTGAGCGGCGAGGTGCCGGGTTTGAACGTCAGCCGCATCGACCCCAAGGTCGAAACGCAAGCCTATATCGCCAAAATCATGGCGGCCAAGTCCCCCAAGCTCGACGCCGCGGAGCAAGCGCTGCTGCTGGAAGACCTGCAATCGCCCTGCACCGAAGAGGTGGCCGTGTTCCATGCCTTTTCGCGCATCGTCAGCGAGGCGCGCAGTGCTTTCGTCGTGCTGGACACCGCGCCCACCGGCCACTCGATGTTGCTGATGGACGCGACCGGTGCCTACCACCGGCAAATGACGCGTGAGTTTGAGGGGCGCGGTGAAGGCCACGGGGCAGCCCGCATCGTCACGCCGTTGATGCGGCTGCAAGACGCCGCCTACACCAAGATCATCCTGGTGACGCTGCCGGAGGTGACGCCGGTGTCGCAAGCGGCCGCCTTGCAAGCCGACCTGCGCCGAGCCAGCATCGAGCCCTATGCCTGGGTGCTCAACAAAAGCGTGCTGGCCGCCGGCACCCAAGACCGGTTGCTGGCGGCGCGCCTGGCCGGTGAGCGCAAGCAGCTGGCCCGCATGGCGGCTGGGCTGGCCCAACGCAGTTTCATCGTGCCCTGGCTGACCCGCCCGCCGATTGGCGTTGCCGAGCTGTGCAAGATGGTCAGCGGGCGATAGCGTCAGGGCAGTTTGAGCCGCCCTGATGCGTTCACCGCAAGATCAGCACCGGCACTTCGACAGTTCGCAGCAGCGTCGTGGTCGTGCTGCCGACGATGAACTGGCGAATGCGTGAGTGGCCGTAGGCACCCATTACCAGCAGGGCAGCACCCGGCGTTTTCAGCAGCGGTGGTAACACCTGCTCGGGTTCGCCATCAACTAACAAAGTGGTGACCTGAAAACCGTGCTGTTCGAGGGCGCGCTGTGCCTCGGCAAGTGGTTCTCGCGATGCCGGCGTGTCAGAACCCATCATCGCCAGCTGTATCGGCAGGCCGGTGAGCAGAGGGCTGGCGGCCACTCTGGCAATCAAGTGATGTGCAGTGGGGCTGCCGTCAAAGGCAATCACGACACGCTCAGGTGCTGTGAAATTTGCGCTCGGCACCACCAAGACCGGGCGCTGCACCGTGCGAATCAAGCTGTCCACATGCTGGTCGAGGCGACTTGCAGCCGGCTTGTCGCGGCGATGGTGTTGGCCCAGCACGAACAAGCGCGCGTCGGGTTCCAGCTCCAGCGCGGTGTCGGCCAAGTCGCCATGGCGCATCTGCCCGCCCAGCCGTCCCGTTGCTTCCGTCAACCCGGCGGCTGCGGCGCGCTCCTTGGCCGCCAACAGCACGCGGCGGCCAGACTCCTGTGCCAGTCGGCCTCGCTGCTCATCCAGCTCGGCCAATTCGTACAACAGCGAATCCTGGGCACCCAGGCCGAGCGCACCGCTGTAGTCGACAAATACCGCTCGTTCGGGCGGGCGTTCCAGCACATGTAGCAACTCCAGCGGTACGTCGAGCGCGTGCGCCGACCAGACCGCCCAGTCGATCACGGCGGGGGTATTGGCCAGACCATCGATACAGGC
>CANFYD010000558.1 GCA_947450745.1 Burkholderiales bacterium | reverse complement strand
TGACGAACACCCAAAGCACCTTTGGCGAACAGATGGACAGCTTGTCCGACATGGTGTCGTTTGGCGCCGCGCCGGCTTTGATCATGTATATCTGGGCGCTGCAGGGCTTGGGCAAACTGGGTTGGCTGGCTGCTTTCGTCTATTGCGCCGCCGCCGCCTTGCGCTTGGCGCGCTTCAACACCAATCTGGCCGTGGTCGATAAGCGGTTTTTTCAAGGCCTGCCCAGCCCGGCAGCCGCAGCGCTGGTGATCAGCCTGATTTGGGTAATGGACCAAGAAGGTTTCAAGGCCGTGCACCAGAACCTGCCGGTGGCTTGGGTGGCGCTGGGTGTGACCTTGTTTGCCGGCTTGACGATGGTGACCAATGCGCCGTTCTACAGCTTCAAGGACGTCAGTTTCAAGCGCACTGTGCCCTTTATCGTCATCGTGGCGCTGGCACTGGGCATTGCCGTCATCAATATCAACCCGCCTATCGTGCTGTTCGCGCTGTTCTGCGCTTATGCGATTTCGGGCTATGCGGTCTATATCTACAAACGGGTCAAGGGTCGGCCGGTCAGCGTGATTGCGACATCGACCGACGAGCCGGATGAAAAGGGTTTGCATCCCTGAAGCCCGACAGGGGCTCATGCTATATTGCGTGAATGACGTTTTTCATCGCATCAGCGCTGCTGCTACTAGCCACCGAGCACCGGGCCCGCTGATCGCACACGTCTAAAGATTTTTTTGCATCATCGGCCCGCTAAGCAAAGCTTCGCGGGCCTTTTTGTTTTTTAAACCCGCCTTTTGGAGAAATTCATGGCCGACCAGCTGATCATCTTCGACACCACCTTGCGCGACGGCGAGCAATCCCCCGGCGCTTCGATGACGAAGGACGAAAAGCTGCGCATTGCGCGCCAGCTTGAGCGTTTGCGCGTTGATGTGATCGAGGCCGGTTTTGCTGCCTCCAGCAACGGTGACTTTGAAGCGATCAAGGCGATCGCCGGGGCCATACGCGAGAGCACGATCTGCTCGCTGGCCCGCGCCAATGACCGTGATATTGCCCGCGCTGCCGAAGCGCTGAAAGGTGCCGAGCGTTCGCGCATTCACACCTTCATCGCCACCAGCGAGCTTCACATGGAGAAAAAGCTGCGCATGACCCGTGAGCAGGTGTTGGAGCAAGCCACCCTGGCCGTGCGCTTTGCCCGCAATCTGACCGCTGATGTGGAGTTCTCACCCGAGGACGGTTACCGCTCCGACATGGACTTTCTCTGCCGCGTGGTCGAGTCGGTGATCAAGGAAGGTGCGCGCACGATCAACATCCCCGACACCGTCGGCTATGCCATCCCTGAGCTGTACGGCAACTTCATCAAGACCTTGCGCGAGCGGGTACCGAACTCGGATCAGGCCATTTGGTCGGTACATTGCCACAACGATCTGGGTATGGCGGTGGCCAATTCACTGGCTGGAGTGCAGCTCGGTGGGGCGCGCCAGATCGAGTGCACGATCAACGGGCTTGGCGAGAGAGCCGGTAACTGCTCGCTTGAAGAAGTCGTGATGGCGCTGAAGACGCGGCGTGATTACTTCGGGCTTGATGTCAATATCGACGCCTCGCAAATCCTGGCCGCTTCGCGCCTGGTGTCGCAGACCACCGGTTTTGTCGTGCAGCCCAACAAGGCCGTGGTGGGTGCGAACGCCTTTGCCCACGCCTCGGGCATTCATCAGGACGGCGTGCTCAAAGCGCGTGACACCTACGAAATCATGCGGGCCGAGGACGTGGGCTGGAGCGCCAATAAAATTGTGCTGGGTAAGCTGAGCGGGCGCAATGCCTTCAAACAGCGCTTGCAAGAATTGGGCATCTCGCTCGAATCGGAAGCCGAGGTCAACAACGCTTTCATTCGTTTCAAGGACTTGGCGGATCGCAAGAACGAGATTTTCGATGAAGACATCATTGCGTTGGTCATGGACGAATCGGTCACGGCGGAGCAAGAGCATTACCGCTTGATCGCGCTGTCACAGCATTCGGAAACCGGCGAGCGGCCCCATGCCACTGTCGTTTTTGCAGCCGGCGAGGTGGAGCACAGTTCGGAAAGCGAGGGCAACGGCCCGGTCGACGCCAGTTTGCGGGCGATTGAAGCCAAGGTGCAAAGTGGCGCCGAGATGTTGCTCTATTCGGTCAATGCGATCACCAGCGGCAGTACAGAATCACAAGGCGAGGTGACGGTTCGCTTGCAGCATGCCGGTCGGGTGGTGAATGGCGTCGGGGCTGATCCAGACATCGTCGTGGCCTCGGCCAAGGCTTATCTGAGTGCCTTGAACAAATTGCAAAGCAAGGTCGAAAGGGTTGCTGCGCAGGGTTGACGACGGCATCGCCCTCTGGCCGGGCGGACAGCGGACGACGCGTGGGTGATCAAAGTGGGCAAAGTCAACACGAGGTGCCACTTTAAAACTCTCGCTTAAGTTTTTGATCTTGCGTGTGTTTTTTGTATCACCTAAACTGACGCTGTGTCGCTGGAGAGCCGGATTGAAGACCTTTAAAGCTGTTGTATCGAGTGTGACTTTGAGCGCGGTCTTCGCCACGTTCGTGCTGGCCGGAGTCGCGTTGCCCATCAATACGGCCCTGGCCGCAAGTCCTGGCAGCAAGCTCTCGCCCTCGAAGAGTGTCCGCAAGGCCAAACCAGCCCTGCGAGCACCGCGCAAGGCCGTGGCGGTGATCGCAGCCGCAACCGCCGTTCAGTCATTTGGCCAGATGTATGGGCTGCATTCGGTGGATGACCCGCTTGATCTCAAATCAGGCGTGGCACTGGTGCTGGACCAAGACACCAACGAAGTGCTGTTTTCCAAGAATTCGAATGCGGTGCTGCCGATTGCCTCCATCACCAAGTTGATGACGGCACTGGTGGTGGTGGACGCTCAGCAGTCCTTGGATGAAAAGCTGACCATCAGCGACGCTGACATCGACACCGAGAAAAACACGCATTCGCGCTTGGCGGTTGGCACGACTTTGTCACGCGGCGAGATGCTGCATCTGGCGCTGATGTCCTCCGAGAACCGTGCAGCCCGCGTGCTGGGCCGCAGCTACCCCGGAGGCATAGAACCCTTCATCGCCGCGATGAATGCCAAGGCCCGCGAACTCGGCATGCGCGACACGCACTACGTCGAACCCACGGGCCTGTCCAGTGAAAACCGGTCCAGCGCGCAAGACCTGAGC
>CANFYD010000557.1 GCA_947450745.1 Burkholderiales bacterium | reverse complement strand
CGAAGGGGATCGAGTCAAAGCCGCAGGAGAACACGATGCGCGCGCCGCTGGCCTTGGCCTGCGCTTCGTGCGCATCGATCATCTGGCGCATCCAGGCCGGCTCGCCACACAGGTCCACATAGTCGACGCCGGACGCCGCGCATGCGGCAACCAGTTCGTTGCCGTAAAGCTGGTAGGGGCCGACCGTCGTCAGCACCAGGCGGGTTTGCGCCATCAGCGCGTTCAGGCTGGCGGGATCGGCGCTGTCGGTCACGACCAGTGGCGTATCAGCGGGTGCGCCGAGCTCGTCGCGCACGGCCGCCAGTTTGGCCGCGCTGCGCCCGCCCATTGCCCAGCGCACGCCGGAGCCCGCCGGGTAGCGTTGCAACAGATATTCGATGACGAGACGACCGGTAAAACCGGTCGCTCCATGGACGATGAGGTCGAACTGTTTTGTCACGGGGCTCTCCTTGCGCTGGACGGTCGAGGCGCCCCGGATGCGGATTCGGGGTCGGCAATCAATCAACTGCGGAGTTTGCGGCCGAAGCCCCGGTCCCCGCTGTCGCGTAGGTGATCGTTGGCCGACACTGGGTTCAACCCTGCAGCTTGCCGTTGCGGCGGCGCGCCACCCATCCGACCAAGCCCAGCCCGCCCAACATCAAGGCGTAGCTTGAGGGCTCGGGAACGGCCGACACGCCTTGGTTGACCAGGTCGGTGCCGTCGTAGCTGAAGACGTAGAACTGGTTGTTGTACGGGGTGGCGAGCGTGCTGCCGTTCGCCGCGACGCTGCCCAGGAAGTCGTTGTCGTTGGCGAGGTAGAGCGTGTGCTTGGTCACGCCGCCAACCACGATGTCCGCGCCAAAGGCAATGCCTTCAAGCTTGGACGGGATCTGCGCATCGCTGATGCCGGCGGCGTTCAGCGCTGCCTTGATGTCGAGGAACGAGGTTTTGCTGACGGCGTATTGCGCCAGGTTGGCTTCGCCGCTGATGAGGGACACATCCGCCGCGCCGGTCAGGTCCACCTTGTAAATCTGCTTGATCACCGCCTTGGAGCCGGGCGAGCCGTCGCCCAGACCCTTGCCGTCGCGCTCCAGCACCAGGAACTGGTGGTCATTCAGCGCCAGGATCTCGCTGCTGTTGTAGGTCTTGGTGCCGATCTGGTTGTCGTAGGCGAACTGGCTGACTGTGCCGGTAGCGATGTCGATCTTGACGATGCGGTTGTAGCGTGCGCCGTCGCCGCCGTCTTGCGCCAAAGGGCTTTGCATGAAGCCGACCAGCGTCTTGCCATCGGGCGTGATGGCCAGGCCTTCCATGCCTTTGTTGGTGACGCGGCCGCTGGTGTTGGTGAACTCCACGCTTTTCTGGGCGCTCAAGGTGCTGATCGCGAAGCTGTCGGGCAGATTGAACACATGTGTGCGCTCGCCCGTCGCGCGGTTGAACTGGTAGACGTACGGGCCGTATTCATCGGCGATGAAGACGCTCTTGCCGTCGTTGGAGACGCGGATCGCCTCGGGGTCGAGGCGGGCGTTGGCAGCGTTGGTGGACAGACCGGCCGCAAAGTTGTCCGAGCGGCCGGTGAAGTAGTTCTGGCTCGCCGTGTTGGCTGTCGGCGTACCGGAACCCAGCGTGTAGTGGGTGGTGACGCCGCCGGCAGTGACTGAGCCGGTGCCGGCCGCACCGGTGCCGTAGTTCAAGGCCGTGCTGCTGTAGAGCAGGGTGGTGGCTTTGAGCGTGGGTGTCAGGCTGAAGGGCAGGGCGGCACCGGTGGCGTTGGGGCTCAGGTCCAGCGTCAGCGTCTGAAAGCGGGCGATGTAGGACGTGGTGTCATCCACCAGCGGGTTGTAGGCCAGCGCGTTCGGACCGCGATCGGGCAAGGCCAAAAAGGTGTTGCCACCGGCCCAGGCAAGACCCGACCCCATGCCGCCGAGCAGACTGGCACTGACGCCGTTTTCGAGTGTGCCGGTCAGGCCGGACAAATCGGACGCCGCGCCCGACAGACTGCCAGAGGCGATCAGAGTGATGGCAGCATGCGCGCCAGGCGCGGCGGCGATGCAGGTGCTGGCGATCAGCAAGCTCAGGGTACGGGGATGAAACATGGTCAGGCTCCTCGGGTTGTTTTTACGCAAGTCGCCGAGGGTCGCTGCCGGATATGACCAGGCCGTGACAGCCGCCGCACAGCCCCGCGAATAGGGGGGGGCGGGGGATCAGGGTCAGGGCTCCCATTTCCCATTTCCCGCCACAAGGTTGCGGCCTGAGGCCCTCATGCCGGACTCGCAGGGCGTTCAAGCAAGGACTCGGAGCGCTACGGCAGCCCAGGGTCTGTTGCTGCGCAGTTGCTGAACAAGTTCCCTCGCAACGCTCACGCAGCGGGCGGGCGGTGGCTGTCCGAGCCCAGCACGCTATCAGCCCGGCGCGAGCGCAGCAGGGGGTAGATGAGCTGCACCGGCCAGGATTCGGGGCCGTGAGTGCGGTCGTCGGCCAGGCCATATTCGGCGGGGTAGCGCTGGGTGATGTGGGCGGTGCCCAGCAGCATGTCCCAGATGAACAGCAGGTTGCCGTAGTTGCCGGTGTAGTGGCCGATGCCGTCGTCCTGCACCAGCGCGTGGTGGGCAAAATGGGTGGCCGGTGTGGAGATGGTGCGCTGCAGCACCCAGGCCAGCGGGCGCAGCGCGGCATGGCGGTACAGCCACTGGTCCCAGCGCACCGATGAGTGGGCACCGATGATGACGCTCAGCTTGACGATGGTGTAGGCCACGTAGACCCAGCCGAAGCCCAGGTACAGCAGCACGCCGGACAGCCACAAGCCCGGCATCAGCGCGTAGTAGAAGGCGTTGTTGCGGTAGACGATGCGCACGCTCATATAGGCCGCTGAATGGTGGGCGCGGTGCAGGGGCCAGAGCACCGAGGTGTGGCTCAAACGGTGCCACAGATACTGGGTGAAGTCGTCGGCCACCAGCAGCACAGCCAGCATGGCCCAGACCGGCCAGTGCGCCAGCGCATCGCGCTGGGCCGGCAGCAGCGCGGCGCACAGCGCACCGGCGGCGGCCAGCACGGCGGCACCGATCAACGGGAACAGCAAGGTCACGGCGATGTCGAGCCGGTTGTCTTGGCGCGTGGCCTCGCGGGCAAAGAAGCGGCCCTGCAGCAGTTCCGCCAGAGCAAAGCTCGTCATCACGCCAACAATCGCCAACATCTGAACGGTCTGGGCTT
>CANFYD010000556.1 GCA_947450745.1 Burkholderiales bacterium | reverse complement strand
ATCCACATGTGGAAGCAAGCGGTCGAGAAGGCCAAGTCCACCGACACCGACAAGGTGATCGCCGCCATGGCCGGCCAGACCTTCAAGGCACCCAGCGGCATCATGTCCGAGATGGACCCCAAGAACCACCACCTGCACAAGTCGGTGTTCATCGGTGAAGTCAAGGCCGACGGCCAGTTCAACGTGGTGTGGAAGACTTCCGGCCCGATCAAGGCCCAGCCTTGGAGCCCCTTCATCGCCGGCAACGACAAGAAGAAGGACGAGCCGACTAGGTGAGCGTGGGGAAAGACCGAGCGTGCGCGCGCAGCGCGAGCGCGAGCTCTGTCCCCTCTGATTGAGCTGGGGCTGGACCTTGAGCGCCCTGCGTAGCAGGGTCGAAAGCTCCGGCCTCATCTGATCAAGGTCTCTCCCCTGAGATCCAGCTTGATTGAGCTGGAGTGGTGGTTTCGAACACGCCTCGTCGGTCTGATCACGGCGGGGCGTTTCCATTTCTGTGTCAAGCCTTTTGCATTTCAATCCCATGCCCTTGTTGAAAATTTTGAGATGCGCTTTGCTGACCCTGCTCGGTGCGCTGTGCCTGCAATCGTCGGCATTCGCTGCCGTCAGCTGGCGCGACTTGGCAGTCGGAGAAACCGACACGCGTGTGGCGGCTCTGCAGCAAGCGCTGCTGGAGGCCGACCCGCGCCTGCCGCAGTTTGTGCAGGCCTTGCTGGACGACAAGGTGCGTGTCAGCCCGGCCGGCATCTGGGTGTTGGACGCCGACGACGTCGCGCGTGACTTTGCCGCCGACAAACCGAGCCCGCTGCCGGCGGACGCCGAGGAGGTCAGCACCAACAACCGCATGCGCGGCGAGTTGGGTGTGGCGCTGGCGGTGCTGCAATTGCGCTCGCCGCAGTTGGCGCAGCGCGAACAGGCGGTGCAAGTGCTGCAAGAGCAGGCCGACCTCAAGCATCAGGCCATGATCACGGCGGCGCTGCTGCACGAGACTAACCCCGGTTTGAAGGAGCAACTGCAAACGCTGCAAGCGAGTCTGGCGCTGGCGGCCCCGCTGGCGGCCGACCGCATCGCGGCGATTCGCTGGTTGGCCGAGCAAGCCAGCCCCAAGGTCAACGCCTTGTTGGAAGCTCGCCTCAAGCCCGATGCCGAAGCGGACGTCGCCGTGCGCTCGCAACTGAACATCGCGGTCAAGCAAGTGCAGGCGCAACTGGCGTGGGGCGAACGCCTTGGGCTGCTGTTCGCGGGCTTGAGCCTGGGCAGCATCCTGCTGCTGGCCGCGCTGGGTCTGGCCATCACCTACGGCCTGATGGGTGTCATCAACATGGCGCATGGCGAGCTGATCATGGTCGGCGCTTACGCCACTTATCTGGTGCAGCAGGGCTTTCGGGCCTGGTTGCCGGACGCCTTCGACTACTACTTGCTGCTGGCGGTGCCAACGGCGTTCTTCGTCACCGCTGCCGTTGGCGCATTGCTGGAACGCACGGTGGTGCGCTGGCTCTACGGCCGGCCGCTTGAAACGCTGCTGGCCACCTTCGGCATCAGCTTGGTGCTGATGCAGGCGGTGCGCAGCGTGTTCGGCGCGCAAAACGTGGCGGTGGAAAACCCGGCCTGGCTGTCCGGCGGCTGGGCGGTGATGAGCAACCTGACGCTGCCGTTCAACCGGCTGGCCATCATCGTTTTTGCGGTGCTGGTGCTGGCCGGTGTGGCGGCGCTGATCTCGCGTACTCGGCTCGGCCTGTTCGTGCGCGGTGTGACACAAAACCGGGCGATGGCGTCTTGCACCGGCGTCAACACCGCCCGCATCGACACGCTGGCCTTTGCGCTCGGCTCCGGCATTGCCGGCCTGGCAGGCTGTGCCTTGTCGCAGGTCGGCAACGTCGGGCCGGACCTGGGGCAGGCCTACATTGTGGACAGTTTTCTGGTCGTGGTCACCGGCGGCGTCGGGCAGTTGGCCGGCACCATCTGGGCGGCGATGGGCTTGGGGCTGATCAACAAGGGTTTGGAAGGTTGGACCGGCGCGGTGCTGGCCAAAATCATCGTGCTGGTGGCCGTGGTGGCCTTCATTCAAAAGCGCCCACAAGGTTTGTTTGCCCTCAAGGGCCGGAGTGCCGAAGCATGACCACCGCTGTTCTTTCTCCTTCGCCTTCCCCTGCGTCCATCCAGTCCCAGGCCGACAAGCGCCAGCGCTGGTGGCCGGTGCTGCTGGCGCTGTTGGTGGTGACGCTGCTGGTGCCGCTACTGAACCTGGCGCTGCCCGAGGCGCACCCGCTGCATGTGTCCGACTACCTGGTCACGCTGCTGGGCAAGATGCAATGCTTTGCGCTGTGCGCGTTGGCGCTCGACCTGGTGTGGGGCTTCACCGGCATTTTGTCGCTGGGCCACGGCCTGTTTTTTGCGCTCGGTGCCTATGCCATGGGCATGGCGCTGATGGTGGAGGCGGCCGGCCCGGGCAATTTGCCGGCCTTCATGGTCTTTCTGGACTGGAAAAGCCTGCCCTGGCATTGGAGCTTGAGCGGCTCCATCCTGGCGCAACTGCTGCTGGTGTTGCTGGTGCCGGGCTTGCTGGCGGGGTTGTTCGGCTATTTCGCCTTCCGCTCGCGCATCAAGGGCGTGTACTTTTCCATCATCACGCAGGCGCTGACCTTCGCCGCCATGCTGCTGTTCTTCCGCAATGAAACCGGCTTTGGCGGCAACAACGGCTTCACCGACTTCAAGACGCTGGCCGGCATCCCGCTGGCCGACCCGCGCACGCGGCTGGGCCTGTTCGTGCTGACCGGCTGCGTGCTGATTTCGGCTTACCTGCTGGCCCGCTGGATCGTGGCCAGCAAGTTCGGCCGCCTGCTGCAAGCAGTGCGCGACGCCGAAAACCGTGTCATGTTCACCGGCTACGACCCGCTGCGCTACAAGCTGGCGGTGTGGGTCTTGTCCGCGCTGATGTGCGGCGTGGCCGGGGCTTTGTATGTCTTGCAGGTCGGCATCATCAACCCGAGCGAGATGTCCACCGCCGCCAGCATCGAGATGGCGGTCTGGGTGGCGGTGGGCGGCCGCGCCACCTTGATCGGCCCGATCATGGGCGCCTTCTTCGTCAACGGCACCAAGAGCGTGTTCACCGTGGTGTGGCCGGAGGCCTGGTTGTTCGTGCTGGGTGGGCTCTTCATCGTCGTCACGCTGTTCATGCCGCAGGGCCTGGTCGGCCTGTT
>CANFYD010000555.1 GCA_947450745.1 Burkholderiales bacterium | reverse complement strand
AGGGCCGGCCACAAACGCTGCAGCTTCGATTGGAGTGGCAGCGGCAGGCGCAACAGCGGCAGCGTCCTCGTCATCGTCATGGCCGCAGACCCGTCTGCCCATCAGCAGCAGCGCGCCGGCGCACCAGCTCAAAGTGCAGCAGGCCGGGCTCGCCAGCGCCTGCCTTGTCGCTGCCCTCGGGGCGCTGCAAGCGGGTCAGCACCACCTCGCTGGCGTGTGTTGCGGAAATCTCACGCGCTTGCAGGGCCAAGCGATCCACCAGTTGCATGACGGGGTCCGCGCTGGGTGCCAGCCCTTCCAGGCGCAGCGTCTGGCCGTCCTTTTTGCCGTCCATCTCCAGCGCTTGCAACTGCAGCCCGGGCGGCAAGGCCTGTTCGAGCGCCGTCCAGCGGCCGACCCAGTCTGCGTCCAGTTGCTGCGCCACCGCCCAGACCTGCTGACGCTGCAGCTCCGGCTTGGCCTGGCCGGCCAGCGGCTTGCTGGCTGCCGCCGACTGCTGCTGCTGCTGCATCAATCGTTCCAACAGAAGAGCCTGTGCGGTCAAGCCCTGAGCCTGCTCGCGCAAGGCCAGCGCTTGCACAGCCAGCGCCGCGAGCACAACTACCGCGACCAGCAGCCACAACCAGATCAAGCCGCCCGGTCGCACCGGCGCGGGCATGAAGTCGGGCTGAGGCCAGCGGCTGCCGGTTTGAATGACGGCGCTCATCAACGCACCTCGCCGGCCAGCCAGACGGCGCTGGCCGGGCCGCAGGTGATCGCCGCTGCGGGCGCTTGATCGGGCCAGCCCCAACCGGTCAACCGGGCCGCATCGGTGATCTCGCCATGCGCCTGCAGGCCCGGCAGCAGCGCCTGCAACTCGGCTTCGTCCCCGATGTCAAGATAGCGCTGCTCCACCCCTGCCAACTGCCCGGCGCGCAAGCTCAGCCAAGTCAAGCAGCGCCCCTCCAGCAGGCCCAGTGCGGTGCTGCTGGCGCATGCCCACACAGGGTCGAGTGCTGCCGCCACCGCCAAGGCCTGACTCCAGGCCGGCCGCAGCGACAGCACCCGCACACCGTACCGCCCGGCCGCGCTGTGCACTTGGGCCAGGTTCAAGCCGGCCTGCTCCTGCAACGCCAAGCCGCTGCGCTGGTCGCCCTGCTGCCACAAGGCCAGGGGCCAGGTCTGGGCCACCGGTCCAAAGTAATGAACGAACTGCAAGCGGACATAGGCCTGCAGGGCGGCAGCGTCGGCCAAGGGCATGTCGGCCGGCACGGCCACATGGTGCAACCAGGCGCTGCCCACCCACAGGCGTACCGAGCAGCGCGGGTGCGCCGCGCACCAACTGTCAAAGTCGGGCCAGCCCTGACCGGCTGTCTGCGCCGGCTCAAAACTCCACAGCCCCGCCTCGCCCCAGTACAAGCTGGCGGCGGGCAAGGCGCGCTGCGTCAGCCGCTGCCGGCAGCTTGCGAAAAAGCGCGTCAACAATGCGGCCGAGCCGGTTTCAGTCTGCAAGCGTGACACGGTCCAACTCCTCCAAAGTCGATTCACCGTGCCGCACCAGCGCCACCGCCGCTTCGCGCAAGGTGCGCATGCCACGCGCTCGCGCCGCTTCCTTGATGCGGCTCATCGGTGCGCGCGCCGCAATCAGGTCACGCAGTTCGTCGTCCAGGCAGAGCAGCTCGGACACCGCACGGCGGCCCTTGTAGCCGGTGCTGCGGCAATGGCTGCAACCCACACCCTGCAGGAATCGGTCGCCCGGCTCGGCCGTGATCTCCAGCGCTTGCAATTGCGCGGATGTCACCGGCAGCGGCTGCAGACAATGCCGGCAGTTGATGCGCATCAGGCGCTGCGCCAGCACGCCGTTCAAGGCGGCCACCACGTTGTAGAGATCCAGCCCCATGTGCATGAAGCGCCCGACCACATCGAAGGCGTTGTTGGCATGCACGGTGGAAAACACCAAGTGGCCGGTGAGCGCCGCCTGCACGGCGATCTGCGCCGTTTCGGCATCACGGATTTCACCCACCATGACCCGGTCCGGGTCGTGCCGCAGCACCGAGCGCAGGCCGCGGGCAAAGGTCAGCCCTTTCTTCTCATTGACAGGAATCTGCACGACGCCCGGCAGTTGATATTCGACCGGGTCTTCAATCGTGATGATCTTGTCCTGCCCGGTGTTGACCTCGGAGATGGTGGCGTAGAGCGTGGTCGTCTTGCCGCTGCCGGTCGGGCCGGTGACGAGCAGCATGCCGTGCGGCTGACGCGCCAGCGCACGGATGGCGGCACGCGCTGAAGGCTCGAAACCGAGCGAGTCCAGCGTCAACTGCCCCTGCGCCTGGATCTGCGCACGGTCCAGCACGCGCACCACCGCGTCTTCGCCGAACACGCTGGGCATGATGGACAGGCGGAAATCGATCTCGCGGCCCTGCATGCGCAATTTGAAGCGACCGTCCTGCGGCAAGCGGCGCTCGCCAATGTCCAGCTCGGCCATCACCTTCAGACGCGACACCAGTTGCTCGGCGGCCAGCGTGCCGTCCAGGCTCTTCACTTCCAGCATCACGCCGTCGACACGAAACCTGACTTTCAAACCACGAGCATTCGTTTCAAAGTGAACGTCGCTGGCACCGTCCTGCAGCGCGTCGTACAGCGTGGCGTCGAGCAAGCGCACCACCGGGCTGGCCTGCTCGCTCAGGTTCAGGGCGGACAACTCCTGCGCCTGCTCGCCCTCGGCACCGGCGGCAAACGATTCGCCCAGCTCCTGCAAGGCGCGAAAGTCCACTTCACCCGCGCCCAGCGCCGCGTCGAGGTCGTCAGTGCTGCAGACCACCCAGCGCAGCGCACGCCGCAGCCGCGACTCGATGCGCTGCAACAACATGGCGTCATGCGCACGGTCGGCCAGCAGCGCCAGCCGGCCGCTGGCCGACAGCGCCAGCACCGCCCGCCAGCGCTGCGCCTCGGCCGGGCTCCACAGCTCGAAGCCGAACTGCCAGGGTGCTTCTGCCGCAGGCAAGTGGGCCAGGGCCGCAGCCCAGGCGAGTTCAGCTTTGGATTCAGGCGTATTCGCGGCCGTCAATTGACCTGCTCCACCAATTGAAAGATCGGCAAATACATCAGCACCACGACGGTGCCGATGACCAGGCCCATGATCAACATCAGCAGCGGGTTGATCAAGCGCGTGACCAGCTCGCTCAAGCGGGTCAGCTCCTCGTCATAAAAAGCGGCGGCCT
>CANFYD010000554.1 GCA_947450745.1 Burkholderiales bacterium | reverse complement strand
CTTCGAGCTTGACCCAGGGCGCATAAGCCTCTTTCCGCTCATCCGCCTGGCGGGCCAAGATGCCGGCCAGGATCAGGTGACCGCCGGCGGCCAAGTGGGCGCAGAGCAGGGGAGCCAGCAGCTTCAGCGGCGTAGCCAGAATGTTGGCGAGCACCAAGGGGTATTCGCCCGAGGCCGCGTCAGGCAGGGCCGCCGCCAAGCTGACGTTATTGGCCAGCGCATTGGCGGTTGTCGCTTGTATCGCAGCCGGGTCGATATCGACCGCATCGATGTTGCTGGCGCCATGCAGCGCTGCACCGATGGCCAGGATGCCCGAACCACAGCCGTAATCGAGTACGCGTGTCCACGTCGGACTGAGCGCCGCATGCTGGGCAATCCAGCGCAAGCACATGCGGGTGGTCGGATGGGTGCCAGTGCCAAACGCCAAGCCAGGGTCCAAGCGCATCACCTGCTTGGCTTGTTCCGGTGCCTGGTGCCAAGACGGCACGATCCAGAATTCGGGCGTGATCTCGACCGGGGTGAACTGGGACTGAGTCAAACGCACCCAGTCTTGCTCCGCCACCGCTTGAATCGTCTGCACATGCACATTGGCAGCCCAGTCCTGGCTCAACACCAGCGTGGCGCATTCGGTCGCTTCCAGCTCCGACGGGAACAGCGCACGGACGACCGAGCGTTGCCAGCCGCCGCGTGGTGCCGGCATGCCCGGCTCACCGAACAGCGCTTGTTCAACCGGAGTGTCGGCGTCGGCATCCTCGACCGACACCGCCAGGGCGTCCAGTTCCATCAAAGCGTCGCTGACCGTTTCGACGTCGTCTTCGCCACAGATCAGGATCAATTCATGCAAAGTGGCAGCGCTCATCCGCGTTTGTGCTGGCTCATCCAGCCCTCAAGGTAGTGAATATTGGTGCCGCCTTCGACGAACTTGGCATCCACCATCAGTTCGCGGTGCAGCGGAATATTGGTCAGAATGCCTTCGACTACCGTTTCAGACAGCGCAATGCGCATGCGCGCCAAGGCCTGCTCACGGGTATCGCCGTGCACGATGATCTTGCCGATCATCGAGTCGTAATGCGGCGGCACAAAGTAGTTGGTGTAGACGTGCGAGTCCACCCGCACACCCGGCCCGCCCGGTGCGTGCCACATGGTGATGCGGCCCGGCGAGGGCGTGAATTTGAACGGGTCTTCCGCGTTGATGCGGCACTCGATCGCGTGGCCGCGCATCGTGATGCTGCGCTGGGTGAACGGAAGCTTTTCGCCGGCGGCCACCCTGATCTGCATTTGCACGATGTCGATGCCTGTGACCATCTCGGTGACCGGATGCTCCACCTGCACGCGCGTATTCA
This sequence comes from Burkholderiales bacterium, assembly GCA_947450745.1. GTDB lineage: Bacteria > Pseudomonadota > Gammaproteobacteria > Burkholderiales > Burkholderiaceae_C > Paucibacter_A. Next base: position 1,858 of record CANFYD010000554.1, on the reverse strand, counting down.
TCTCGATGAAATAGAACTCGCCGTTCTCGAACAGGAACTCGAACGTGCCGGCTCCCCGGTAACCCATCTTGCGGCAAGCCGCCGAGCAGCGGTCACCGATCTTCTCGATCACTCGGCGCGGAATGCCCGGCGCAGGCGCTTCTTCGAGGATCTTCTGGTGGCGGCGCTGCATCGAGCAATCGCGCTCGCCCAACCAGACGGCGTTCTTGTGCTCATCGGCCATCACCTGGATTTCGATATGGCGCGGGTTCTCGAGGAACTTCTCCATATAGACCTGGGAATTGCCGAACGCCGCGCCAGCCTCGGCGCGCGTCATTTGCACCGCATTGACCAGGGCCGCTTCGGTGTGGACGACACGCATGCCGCGCCCACCGCCGCCGCCAGCCGCTTTGATGATGACGGGATAGCCGACCGAGCGTGCGATCTTGATGATCTCTTTCGGGTCATCGGGCAGCGCACCTTCGGAGCCGGGCACGCAGGGCACGCCGGCGCGGATCATTGCTTGCTTGGCCGAGACCTTGTCGCCCATCATGCGGATCGACTCTGGCGTCGGGCCGATGAAGGTGAAGCCACTGCGCTCCACCCGCTCAGCAAAGTCGGCGTTTTCGCTCAGGAAACCGTAGCCGGGGTGAATCGCTTCGGCATCGGTCACTTCGGCCGTCGCGATGATGGCCGGCATGCTGAGATAGCTCTGCGCAGAAGCGGCCGGACCGATGCAAACGGCTTCGTCCGCCAGCTTCACATACTTGGCGTCGCGGTCGGCCTCGGAGTAGACGACAACCGATTTCACACCCAGCTCGCGGCAAGCGCGCTGTATCCGCAGGGCAATCTCCCCCCGGTTTGCGATCAATATTTTCTTGAACATCGGGCGGCCTTATTCGATCACGAACAAAGTCTGGCCGAATTCCACCGGTTGGCCGTTTTCACACAGCACCTTGGTGACGGTGCCGGTTTTGTCGGCATCGATTTCGTTCATGATCTTCATCGCTTCGATGATGCAGATCGGCTCGCCTTCCTTGACCTGCTGGCCCACCTCGGCGAACGGCTTGGCCGTCGGGCTGGCCGAACGGTAGAACGTTCCCACCATCGGGGACTTCACCGCGTGTCCGGTGTCTTCCACCAGCACCGGCGCGGCGGCGATGGCCGCTGCAGCCGCAGGCGCGGCCATGGGCACAGCGGCGGGCATGTAAACCTGTTGCGCCACAGCGCCTTCAGACTTGACGATGCGGACTTTGCCGTCCGCTTCAGTGATTTCAAGTTCTGAAATATTTGACTCGGACACCAGATCGATCAGGGTTTTGAGCTTGCGCAGATCCATAGGGTTTCTCCAACGAGGTGAGTTATTTTGTTTTGAGGACGAGCGGCGGTCAGAGCCGGACGGTGCCGGTCAAGCCGGGCTGGCCGATGCGGCTGCCGCTGTTTTTTGCAACTTTTCAAGCGCGTACGACAGGGCTAATGGGTAGCCTTTGGCACCCAGCCCGCAGATCACGCCGTCGGCGAGGTCTGAAAAATAGCTGTGATGCCGAAATGCTTCACGCTTGTGAATATTGGATAAATGCACTTCAACGAACGGTATTGCCACTGCAGCCAGCGCGTCGCGCATGGCCACGCTGGTGTGGGTGTAGGCCGCCGGGTTGATGATGATGAATTGACTGCCGTCGCGGCCGGCGGCTTGAATCCGGTCGACCAACGCACCTTCATGATTGCTTTGAAAAGTCTCCAAGCGGCAGGCGGCCGCGCCGGCCAAGGCGACCAGATCCGCATTGATTTGCGCCAAAGTCAGCGACCCGTAGATGCCAGGCTCCCGGCTTCCCAACAGATTCAAGTTGGGTCCGTGAATCACGAGAATTTGCATCTG
>CANFYD010000553.1 GCA_947450745.1 Burkholderiales bacterium | reverse complement strand
TTGCTGAACAGTTCGTGACTGCCGGAAATCGAAAAAGCGGCGTCGGCCGGGTCGTGGGTCAGCAGAGCCAAAACGGTCAGGCACCACAGCAACGCACCCACCAGCAACCAAGCGGGCGTGCGCAAGGGGCTGTGGCTCACCGCAGGCGGCACCACCGCCTTCTTGGATTGACGTTTGTAAACTTTATCGCTCGCGGCGGCCTCGGCATCGCGCGACAGGGAACCCAGGGGAAAACTCATGCCGACATTGTGGCGCAGGATTTACCCGCACTCGAAGGCTTGGCCGGCGCAGGCTGGCTGCCGATCGGACCGGACTCCAACGCAATTTCAGTCAGGGAAACGCTCCTTGATGACGACGGAACCGTTCTCCAGCGTCTCGATCACGCCGCGCTCCTCAAGGTCTTTCATCACGCGGCTGACCATTTCGCGCGAGGCCCCCACCACCTTGGCCATGTCTTGGCGAGACACCTTGCCGCGAATGATCTTCAAGCCCTTTTCATCCTCCGACATGTCCAGCAAAGTGCGCGCCACCCGGCCATAAACATCCAACAGGGCCAGCGACTCGATCTGCCGATCAGCGTTGCGCAGGCGAGCCACCAAGCCGCGCAGGATGGCGTACGACAAACTGGTGCTTTCCGGCAGGCAGCGGGCAAATTCGACCCGGCCCAACACCAACATGTCGGTCTGCACCTCGGCGCGCACGGTCGCCGAATGCGGCTCGTGGTCGATCAAACTCATCTCGCCCACATAGTGGCCGGGCTGCAAGACGGCAAGGATGACCTCGCGGCCGCGCGTGTCGGCAGTCAGCACACGGGCACGACCGTTCAGCAGGATGAACAGGGCGTTCGACTTCATGCCTTGCTCGACGATCAACTCGCCCCGCTTGAAACGCCGTTTGACCACGCTGTCTGCGATGGACTGTGCTTGATCCGTGGTCAGCAAGGAGAACAGGGGAACCCTACGGATCAGATCCAAATTGGACAGCATCGCCATGAACAACCTCCTTCGACTATGGTTTGACAGTGACACGCCGTCGCTGCTGGAGCCGGCTTGCCTAGAATGCTCGCATTGTGCCAATTCGTTCACGCTCTCAGCGCTGTTGTAACCGGTAAAAAGCCAGTCACTTCCTTGCGGGGACCGAGTCAAACCCTATATTCAGATGATGAACCAAACAAACCAACACCATTCCCTGCTGATTTTGGGCTCCGGTCCTGCGGGCTACACCGCCGCCATTTACGCCGCACGGGCCAACTTGAAGCCCACGCTGATCACCGGCATGGCACAGGGCGGGCAATTGATGACGACGACCGAAGTCGACAACTGGCCGGCCGACGTGATGGGCGTGCAAGGGCCGGAATTGATGGAGCGCTTCCTCAAGCATGCGGAACGCTTTCAGACCCAAATGGTGTTCGACCACATCAACGAAGTTGATCTGTCACAGCGCCCGTTCAAGCTGAAAGGCGACAGCGCCAGCTACAGCTGCGATGCCTTGATCATCACCACCGGCGCGTCGGCTAAATATCTGGGCCTGCCCAGTGAAACAGCGTACATGGGTCGCGGTGTCAGCGGTTGCGCTACTTGTGACGGGTTTTTCTATCGCGACCAGATCGTTTGCGTGGTCGGCGGCGGCAACACGGCGGTGGAAGAAGCACTGTATTTGTCCAACATCGCCAGCACCGTCCACGTCATTCATCGCCGTGACAAATTCCGCGCTGAACCGATCCTGATCGACAAAATGATGGAGAAAGCGGCCGCTGGAAAGATTGTCTTGCACCTCTGGAACACGCTCGACGAAGTGCTCGGCGACAGCAGCGGCGTGACCGGCGTGCGGCTCAAGAACACGCAGGACGGCAGCACCCAAGACCTGCCCCTGCATGGCTGCTTCATCGCCATCGGCCATCAACCGAACACGGACATCTTCAAGGGCCAATTGGAGATGAAAGACGGCTACATCGTCACCCGCAGTGGCTTGAACGGTTTTGCCACCATGACCAGCGTGCCCGGCGTGTTTGCCGCTGGCGACGTACAAGACCAGGTGTATCGCCAAGCCATCACCAGCGCTGGCACCGGTTGCATGGCCGCGCTGGACGCCCAGCGCTTCCTGGAACAAGCTCAGGGTTGAGCAACTGAGCTGGTTAGGCCAGAAACTGCCGCAATTGCCGCTATACTGATGGGCTTGCCTGCTGGATAGACCGCACCTTTCGTTTGATTGTTTAAATCAAGCCGAAGGCTTAGCTTGCAATAGCGGTCATGTGGATGTCTCGGCTTACAGCTTGCTGCTTGAGAAAGCAAAAGCAAGCGCCGCGGCAGCTGGTCAGAAAATCAAACCGGAGAAGCGTCATGGCACGCGTCTGTCAAGTCACGGGCAAGAAGCCCATGGTGGGAAATAACGTTTCCCACGCCAATAACAAAACCAAACGTCGGTTCCTGCCTAACCTGCAGTACCGTCGTTTCTGGGTGGAAACCGAGAACCGCTGGGTTCGTCTGCGTATCAGCAATGCTGCTCTGCGTTTGATCGATAAGGTCGGCATCGACCAAATCGTCGCCGATCTGCGCGCCAAAGGCGAGCTCTGATCGTCCACTAAGACTCAAGGAGCACAATCATGGCCAAAGGCGCACGCGAAAAAATCAAGTTGGAGTCGACCGCAGGTACGGGTCACTTCTACACCACGGACAAGAACAAGAAGACGACGCCTACAAAGCTCGAATTCATGAAGTTCGACCCCAAGGCCCGCAAGCATGTCCTGTACAAGGAAACAAAGCTGAAGTAATTCGGCTCTGCCTTGCGGCATAAAAAACCCCGCCAACCTTGAGTTGGCGGGGTTTTTTTATGGGTGGACTGAGCAGTTGCAGTCGCTTGGCGCTGCCTGGTAAGCGCCAAGCCAATCGATCCAAACATCGACAGGCACCGATTTACAGTATTTGACGGCAGGCTGGCAACTGACTCACGTGGGCAGCTCAGCCTTGACAAGCCACAAATCGGGTACAAAAAAAAGACGCCACAGGGGCGTCTTTTTCACTGCGCAGTGAGCAACGTCACTGCGGGCACCGGAGCGCCAAGCGGCTCATCAAGCCCGGGCAGCGCGCAAGCTCATCGAGATATGACGCAGCTCGGCAATACCGCTTTCTTCGGCACGGCGGCACCAGCCCTGCAGATCGTGCACCAACTGCTCGGCCGAGACATTGGTCCGGGTCCACAGTTGGCG
>CANFYD010000552.1 GCA_947450745.1 Burkholderiales bacterium | reverse complement strand
TAGGTGCAGGCTTCAGGGAATATCTGCGCACCGTTGACATTTGAGCGGGTAAGAACTTTTTAGGCTGAGCTGGGGGCCGCATGCATAAAGCTGCAGCCCGCCTCCTCGCCATCAAGCGATCGCGCGGGTTCAGCGCCGCTTCAAAATATGGATGAACTCATCCGCCTGCGTGGTTTGCTCGACCAACTCATGCCCGGTTTGGCGAGCAAACGCTTGAAAGTCGCGTATTGAACCGGGGTCGGTGGCGAGTATCTTCAATAACTGCCCGCTCTCCATGTCCGCCAATGCTTTTTTGGCCTTGAGAATGGGCAGCGGGCAGTTCAAGCCGCGCGTATCGAGTTCTTTGTAAGCATCCATCGTGTCGTCCTTTGTTTGTTTGTTTTAGTTTGAATTCAAGCGGCGGCCGGCGTGGTGGTCGGTGTCAAAGGCTCCAGCCACTGCGGCTCGATACCGCGTGTGCGCAGCCAAGTCGCCAAGGCTTGACCGGTGCCCGCAGGCCAGCAGCGCACTTGCTCGGGCGCAATCAGCTTGTATTCTGCCAATTCGGGCGACAGCTTGATGTCACCGCGCGCCTGCGCGTGATAAGCAATGATGATCTGGTTCATGCGCTGGAAATCCCACACTCCCAGCAGCGTCAACTTTTCGACTTGAAGCGATGTCTCCTCCATCACTTCCCGCCGGATACCGTCCTCCGGTGTCTCGCCCGCTTCCATGAAGCCGGTGATCAGACCAAAAAATCGGCCCTGCCACGCAGCATTGCGAGCCAACAGCACTTGACCGTCACGGTCCACACATTCAATCACCACAGCCAGTACTGGCGTCGGGTTGTTCCAATGGGTAAATTGGCAGGCGGGGCAGCGTAAGCGCGCCTTCGGCCCGCCGTCCTCCTCTCGCGTCAGCCAAGCCAGTTCGGCCGCGCAGCTAGGGCAAAACCGGTAGACCGATGAAGCGCCGGCAGCCGTCATGCAGGGAAGACGCCGGTGGACAAATAGCGATCACCGCGGTCACAGACGATGAAGACGATGGTGGCTTGCTCCACCGTGCGTGCCAACTGCAGCGCCGACCAGCAAGCACCGGCTGCAGAGATGCCGGCAAACAGACCTTCCTCGCAAGCCATGCGGCGAGCCATGTCTTCGGCGTCGGCCTGGCTGACCAGAATCAACTCATCGACAGCCTGCGGTTTGTAGATCTTCGGTAGGTAAGCTTCGGGCCACTTGCGAATGCCCGGAATACGCGAGCCTTCCGAGGGCTGCGCGCCGACAATCCGCACCGCCGGGTTCTGCTCCTTCAGATATTGGGAGACGCCCGTGATCGTGCCGGTCGTGCCCATGGCACTCACGAAGTGAGTCACCTGCCCCTCGGTATCACGCCAGATTTCAGGCCCGGTCGTCTCGTAGTGAATGCGCGGGTTGTCCTCGTTGGCAAATTGGTCCAGCACCCGACCTTTGCCGTCCTTTTGCATTTGCTCGGCCAGATCACGGGCGTATTCCATGCCACCAGAGCGCGGCGTCAAGATCAACTCCGCGCCAAAAGCCTTCATCGTCTGCGCCCGCTCAATCGACAAGTCCTCCGGCATGATCAGCACCATGCGATAGCCGCGAATGGCGGCGGCCATCGCCAGCGCAATGCCGGTGTTGCCTGAGGTGGCTTCGATCAAGGTGTCGCCCGGCTTGATTTCACCGCGCTCCTCGGCGCGCCTGATCATGCTGATGGCCGGCCTGTCTTTCACCGAGCCGGCCGGGTTGTTACCCTCCAGTTTGCCCAGAACCACATTGCCCCGAGCGGCAATTTCTGGCCCGAGCAGTCGTTGCAGACGTATCAAAGGCGTGTTGCCGATGACATCTTCCAGGCTGGGATACTGCTTTGTGCTCATGCGTTGTGTGCTCATTCGCCTGATTGTGGCAGTCTAAATAGCGAAGTTCTTTTCAAGGCTCATTTTTCGTGCCATAATCTGAGGCTTCAACAGCGATACCTTCGCAACCCAGCCCGGGTGGCGGAATCGGTAGACGCAGGGGACTCAAAATCCCCCGCCGCAAGGTGTGCCGGTTCGAGTCCGGCCTCGGGCACCATAGTTAACGCTAGGGTGTGAGGGTATCAAGCAGTTGAGATCGTTCGGCAAACAGCCACCGCAAGGTGGCTTTTTTGCGTCTGTATGCAAGGTCCGCATGCAATCCCCGCATGCAGGCCACACACGGTCGGGCGCCGACTCGAAGCAGCCATAAATGCGCGCCACGGCACGGCACGCCACAGCACGCTGTGACGTGCGCATACACTCTGAACGGCCGCGACGGCGCACGGCTAGCCCGCTGCCACCGCGACTCGCCAGAGCGGCCAAGCGTAAAACATCGCAAGAAACCGCAAGACGACGCACAACGCCGTACACCACCGCAAATACAAGCAGAGATTCATGCCCCAAATCCCCCCGGTCACCAAAGCCTTCATGCTGGCATGCGTCGGCCTTTACTGTTTATTCCTTTTACTGCCGGGCCTGCAACAAGGCCTGCAACCCTGGTTGCAGCTGTGGCCGCTGGCCTCCGGCAACTTCATGCCTTGGCAGCCGGTCACTTACGCTTTTCTGCACGGCGGGGAGTTTCATCTCTTCTTCAATATGCTGGGCCTGTGGATGTTCGGCTCCGAGCTGGAGCGAGTCTGGGGTGCCAAGCGTTACACCCAGATCCTGCTGGCCAGCACCTTGGCCGCAGCAGTCGTTCAGCTGATCGTCACCCAGTTGATGGGTTCGATGTCCCCGACGGTGGGTGCCTCGGGTGCTTTGTTCGGCCTGCTGCTGTCGTTCGGCATGCTGTTCCCGGACCGCATCATCGTGCCGCTGTTCCCGCCGATACCGATGAAGGCCAAGTACTTTGTGGCCATCTTCGGCGCCCTGGAATTGCTGATGGGTTTGAACAACAACAGCGGTGTGGCTCACTTTGCACACCTTGGCGGCATGCTGGGCGCTTATCTGCTGATTCGCTATTGGCGTACCGCGCGCCGGCGTTGAGTGATACGGCTACAGGCCATCAAACGCTCAGGCCATCAAACACGCAAGCCGTCCAGCGCTTGCGGATAGCGCAACTTCAGCCGCAGCTCCTTTTTCAAGCGTCCGTTCGTCAAGCGCCGCGATTCGCTCATGAAGCTCAATTGCATTGGGGCCATTTGCTCAAGCGCCTCTGCTCGGCTGATACGCGGCGGCAGCGGCAAGCCGCAT
>CANFYD010000551.1 GCA_947450745.1 Burkholderiales bacterium | reverse complement strand
GGCCGAGCTGTCCTTGATCGTGTACAGCGCCAGCGGCATCCAGGCCAGCGGCGAGATCGGCTTCAGCACCTGAATGAAGGGGTCGAGTGCGCGGCCCAGCAACGGCGACATGCCGATCACGAAGCCCAAAGGGATCGCCACCAAGCTGGCCAGCAAAAACCCCAGGCCGACCCGGCCGAGCGAATGCCCGAGCTGGATCGCAATGCCCTTGTCATTCGGCCCCCGGTCATAAAACGGATCGCTGAGCTGCGTGACCACCGTCTGCCCCATTTGCGCCAGCGTGGGGAAGCCCACCGCCTTGGCGCTGCCGGGGTCCTTGCCCATCATCTTTTGGTACTCCAACTGCTCGGCGCTCAAGCCGGCCGCCTGCGCCGCCGGGCCCGCGCTGAAGGTGGCGATGTGCCAAGCGCCGAGGAAGAGGACCAGCACCAGCGCCGACACCAAGCCGGCCCGAAAGCCCTGCGTTTGCCAAAAGCTCATCTCAGCCCGCCTTGCTGATGGCGAAGCTGCGGCTGTATTCGGCCGCCTTGGCCGCATCGAACTCGCGTCCCATGATCTTGAACTTGGGGTAAGTGCCGTCCGGCGTCGCTTGGCCCAGCGCCTTCATCTGCTTCTTGGCGTCGGTCAGCAAAAAGACCTTTTCGGCGATCTGCTTGTAGTTGACTTCGCCCTTGATATAGCCCCAGCGCTGCATCTGCGTCAGCATCCAGACCGCCATGCTCTGCCACGGCATCGGGTCGAAATCGGCCCGGTCGGGCACGTTGCGGATATTGCCCAGGCCGTCGGCAAACTTGCCGGTCAGCACCTGCGTCAGCACCGCTTCCGGCTGGTTCAAATAGGCTTGCGGCGCGATCACCTTGGCAATCAGTTCGCGGTTCTTCGGGTCGCGCGCCATCGCGGCCGAGGTCAGCACCGCGCGGTACAGCGCGGCAAAGGTGTTCGGGTTCTTCTGGATGAACTCGGTGCTGGTGCCAAAGGCGCAGCAGGGGTGGCCGTTCCACAAATCCTTGGTGAGGGTGTGGATGAAGCCGACCTCTTCGTAGACGGCGCGCTGGTTGAACGGATCAGGGCCGAGGAAGCCGTCGATATTGCCGGCGCGCAGGTTCGCCACCATTTCCGCCGGCGGCACCACACGCAGTTGCACATCGGTGTCCGGGTTCAAACCGGCTTCGGCCAAGTAGTAGCGCAACAAGAAGTTGTGCATCGAATAGTCGAACGGAATCGCGAACTTGAAGCCCTTCCAGTTCTTCGGGTCGCGGTTGTCCTTGTGCTTCAGGCTCATCGTGATGGCCTGACCGTTGACGTTCTGAATCGTCGCCACATTCATCGGCGTGGCCACCGAGCCCAGGCCCATCGAGATGGCCAACGGCATCGGCGACAGGAAATGCGTGGCGTCGTATTCCTTGTTGATCATCTTGTCGCGGATCAGCGCCCAGCCGGCCGTCTTCGTCACCTCGACGTTCAAGCCCTGCTGCTGATAAAAGCCCAGCGGCTGCGCCATGATCAACGGCGTGGCGCAGGTGATCGGGATAAAGCCGAATGGCACTTACTTAAGCAGCATGGCTACTGCAAAAGCAGGTAAGTGGTTGATCGCAAAGAGAGGTGGCCGACCCAAGGTCGATAGGATGGTTGTTACCAAGCACCCAAACTATCGTTTGCCAAAGGCCAGCCACCATGAATCGTAGCCCCCAACGCGCGCCACATCAAAGGCGCTGTCGACTCAGTCTTGTTCAGCGGTCCAGATCGACCAAAGCGGTGGAGTTTTTCAACGTGCTGACAAGCTCCGAGCTATTGCACACGACGGAGGCGCATCTACCCAAGCACCGCGAGCGGCTGTATCCGCCCACGGTGACGCTGTCAATGTTCATGCGCCAGGTACTGGACGCTGACGGCTCGTGCCAGAAAGCCGTCAACGGCTGGGCAGCGCAGCGCGCGGCCGATGGCCTGAGCGCTTGCAGCGTGGGCACTGGTGGGTATTGCAGGGCGCGCCAACGCTTGCCGCTGGAGATGCTCAGCACCCTGGCGCGCCAGACCGGTCAGTTGCTCAGCAAGAAGGCGTTGGCACCGTGGTTGTGGCGCGGGCGTACGGTCAAGCTGGTGGACGGCACCGGACTGTCCATGCCCGATACCCCGGAAAACCAGGCGCAGTATCCCCAGCCGAGCACCCAGGCACCTGGCGTCGGTTTCCCGCTGGCGCGGATGGTCTTGGTCGTGTGCCTAGCCACCGGTGCGGCGCTGGATGTGGCGATCGGGCCCCATCAAGGCAAAGGCAGTGGCGAGCTGAGCTTGGTGCGCAGCCTCCTCGGTGCATTCAGTCCCGGCGATGTGATGCTGGCCGACGCCCTGTATTGCAACTACTTCCTGATCGCCACGCTGATCTCCGCAGGGGTGGATGTGCTGATGGAACAACACGGCTCACGCATCACCGACTTCCGTCGCGGCCAGTCGCTGGGCACGCGCGACCATATTGTGCGGTGGCCCAAGCCGGTGACCCGCCCGCAGTGGATGTCCCCCGAGCAGTATGAACAAGCCCCCGATGAAATCGTGTTGCGCGAGGTCAAAGTTGACCACCAGATACTGGTCACGACGCTGGTGAATCATCGACAGACGTGCAAGAACGAGCTGTCGACGCTGTACGCGCGCCGCTGGAACATCGAGTTGGATCTGCGCAACCTCAAGACCACTTGCGGCATGGATGTTTTACGCTGTCAGACACCACACATGAACGAGAAGCAGCTGTGGGTTCATTTGATGGCTTACAACGTGATCCGGTTGCTGATGGCGCAGGCTGCCAGCGACACAGGCGTAGACCCGCGCGGCCTGAGCTTCAAACACACGGCACAACTGTGGGCGCAGTGGACCGCACGAGGTTTGTCGGCAACAAGCGATGACCAGCGGTTGTTCGCGCTCATCGCCAAGTGCAAGGTTGGTCAGAGACCCGGACGCATCGAGCCACGAATGCGAAAACGCCGACCCAAGCCCTACCCTTGGATGAAGGTGCCACGCGCAAAGGCTCGCCAATATGTCAAACGGCACGGCCATGCGCCGAGGCCTAAGTAAGTGCCATTCACACATAGCTGGTGTTGGCATCCAGCACAAACAAGCGGGTGCCGAACACCCCTGCGTCGATGGTCAGGCTGTTGGCACTGACGGCAGTCACCGAGCCCTTGATCTCGGCGTCGCGGTGGTTCCAAGTGGACAGGTCGTC
>CANFYD010000550.1 GCA_947450745.1 Burkholderiales bacterium | reverse complement strand
CTGCGTGGCCACAGCGTCAAAGCTCAGGCGTGCATCCACCTCGGTGGAGACACGGCCGGGCACATGCTTCAAAATTTCGAGGCCGAAGCGGACCAGCACCTGGTCAACGATCTCGTCCAGCGCCGCACCCTGGTGGCTGGCCACCGTGTCGTGCAGCAGGTGGGCGTAATCGGGGGACTGCACCGCCTTCAAAATCAGCGACGGGTTGGTGGTGGCATCACGCGGCGTGAATTGCGCCATCTGCATGAAGTTGCCGGTGTCGGCGACCACGGTGGTGAAGGATTTGAGTTGTTCCAGCTGATTCACGGGCTTGCTCCAAAGTCGGTTCGAACTGTATTAGAACCGCTGATGATGGCAGTTTGCAGACCGGCCAGCAAATTCAGTTACAAGCAGCTCAAAAACATTGTGCCCATGAAAAATGGCCTGAGGTCGGGCCGGATTGACCAATTTGAGAAACTCCGGCATCATGAACATTGAAACTTTGTTACACCCCCAATCACACTCACAATCGCCGCCCCACTGCGGCGCTGCTTGAAGGCCTTGCGCATGTCTTTCGATCTCGTTTTCTTTGGCGGCACTGGCGACCTGACCTGGCGCAAATTGATGCCGGCCCTGTTTCAGGCCTTCCGCCACGGCAAGTTGCCGACCAACGGCCGGATTCTGTCGGTCGCACGGGACGAAATGTCGGACGAGCGCTACCGGGAATGGCTGAAGGAGCGCTTCCAGGAGGTGGACGGGTCCAAGCGCCCCAGCGACGACGAGTTCGAGCAATTCGCCGCGCTGCTGCATTACCGCCGCATGGACTTGTCCCAGCCCGAGCATTACCAGCGGCTCAAAAGCTGGCTGGACGAGCGCCAAGCCGACACGGTGGTGCTCTACCTCGCCACCAGCCCGCATCTGTTCACGCAGATCTGCGAACAGCTCGGGGCCGCCGGCCTGAACGATGCCCGCACTCGGGTGGTGCTGGAAAAACCGCTCGGCCACGACTTGGCCAGCGCGCAGCAGATCAACAAAGTCGTGCGCTCGGTGTTCTCCGAAACTCAGGCCTTCCGCATCGACCATTACTTGGGCAAGCCGGCCGTGCAGAACCTGATGGCGCTGCGCTTTGGCAATGCGCTGTTCGAGCCGCTGTGGAGGCGCGAAAGCATCGCCAACATCCAGATCACGCTGGCCGAGGGCTTGGGCGTGGGCACCCGCGGTGCGTTCTACGACGAGACCGGCGCGCTGCGCGACATGATCCAGAACCATGCGCTGCAACTGCTGACGATGATTGCGCTGGAGCCGCCACCGACCAACGACGCCGACGCGATCCGCGATGAAAAGCTCAAGGTGCTGCGCTCGCTGAAGCCGTTTACCGCCGCCACCGTGGCCCGCGATGTGGTGCGCGGCCAGTACCGAGCCGGCAGCAACGAGGGCTTGCCGGTGGCGGGTTATCTGGACGAAGCCAAGGTGCCGGCGGACAGCCAGTGCGAAACCTTTGTGGCGCTGCGAACCGAAGTGCAGAACTGGCGCTGGGCCGGCGTGCCGTTCTATTTGCGCACCGGCAAACGGCTGTCCGGCCGCGACGCCCAGATCGTGATCAATTTCCGCCAAGTGCCGCACCCGATCTTCCCTGGCACCAATCAAGCCAACCGCTTGGTCATCAAACTGCAACCCGAGGACGGGCTGGAGCTGCAACTGCTGGCGGCCAAGGGCGGCGCCGATGGTGAAAAGCTGGTGCCCGTGTCGCTGGACCTGGACTTCGACAAGGCGTTTGCCGCCAACCGGGTCGGTGCCTACGAGCGCCTGCTGCTGGATGCGATTGCCGGCCGGCTGAACCTGTTCGTGCGCAGCGATGAGCAAGAACAGGCTTGGCGCTGGGTCGAGCCGATCCTGGACGCCTGGAAGGCCGACAGCAGCGGCCCGCGCCCCTACACCGCCGGCTCCTGGGGCCCGGCGGCCGCCAGCGCCCTGGTGGCACGCGACGGTTTTGCGTGGGCAGAGGAGGAGTGAGCACGCCCCTTCCGGCCGAGCCAGTCACTCCGGCAGCGGCTGGTACGGGTACGAGTACGGGTACGGGTACGCACGTGAGCATTCTTGAGCGCATCAAGGCGGCGCTGCCGGCCCTGCCGCCGGCGGAACAGCGCGTGGCCAAGCTGCTGCTGAGCGACGCCCGCGCCTTCGCCAACTTGCCGGTTAGCGAGCTGGCCGACCGCTCGCATGTCAGCAAGCCGACCGTGGTGCGCTTTTGCCGCAGCGTCGGCTATGACGGGCTGGCCGACTTCAAACGCAAATTGGCCGGCAGCGTCAACGAGGGCGTGCCTTTTGTGCATCGCTCGGTGGACGAGGACGACAAGCCGGCCGATCTGATCGTCAAGGTGGTGGACAACGCGGTGGCCGCCTTGCTGCATTACCGCAACGACGCCGCCGGCCACGCGTTCGAGCGCGCCATCAATGCGCTGGCCGAGGCCGGGCGCTCGGCCAAGCGGATCGAGTTCTACGGGGTCGGCAATTCAGGCATCGTGGCGCAAGACGCGCAGCACAAGTTCTTTCGCCTGGGCATCAACACCGCCACATGCAGCGACGGCCATGTGCAATTGATGAGTGCCACGATGCTGGAGCCGGGCGACTGCGTCGTCATCATCAGCAACTCGGGCCGCAGCCGCGACCTGCTGGACGCTGCCGAGATTGCCCGCAAAAAAGGCGCCACCATCATCATCATCACCGCCAGCAGCTCGCCGCTGGCCTTGGTCGCGCAGACCCCGGGGCAGATCCTGCTGGCCGTTGACCACCCGGAGGACTACGACCACTACAGCCCGATGGTCTCGCGCCTGCTGCACCTGATCGTCATCGACATCCTGACCACCGGCGTCGCCCTGCAACTCGGCCCCAAACTGCGCCCGATGCTGCAAGAAATCAAACGGAATTTGCGCAGCAAACGCTACGTTTAGTCTTGGGGACAGACCTTGTCGTACCCGACAAGCTCTGTCCTCAACTGATCGAGCGGGTTGGGGACAGATTCTGTAGAGCTTGTGGGATGGACCTTGTTGTACCCAACGAGCTCCGTCCCCAACTGATTGAGCGGGTTGGGGACAGATTCAGCAGAGCTTGGGGATGGCCCTTGTTGTACCCAACGAGCTCCGTCCCCAACTGATTGAGCGCGACAAGCTCTGTCCTCAACTGATCGAGCGGGTTGGGGACAGATTCTGTAGAGCTTGTGGGATGGACCT
>CANFYD010000549.1 GCA_947450745.1 Burkholderiales bacterium | reverse complement strand
TGATCGCCGGCAAGGAAGCCGAAATTCTGGCTGTTTGAGCCTGTAGCCTGAACCTGCTCCTGAATGAAAGCGCCGCCGTGACGAATGAGCTGAAGGCTGTGCCACGCCACGTGGCCATCGTGATGGACGGCAATGGTCGCTGGGCCAAAAAGCGCTTTCTGCCGCGTTTCTTTGGCCACAAAGCCGGCGTCGACGTGTTGGTCAAGGTGGTGCAGGCCTGCATCGATCGCAACATCGAGCACCTCACGGTCTTCGCCTTCTCGTCGGAGAACTGGAAACGGCCGTCCGACGAGGTGTCGGGCCTGATGGGGCTGGTGCTGGCGGCGGTGTCGCGCTACTTGGCTCGCATGGGTTCCATGGGCGTGCGCATCCGCATCGTGGGGGACCGCGAGGCGGTCTCGGCGAAACTGCGCAACGCCTGGAATGAGGCGGAAAGCGCCACCTGCCACAACACCAAGCTGACCTTGTCGGTAGCCTTCAATTACGGCGGGCGCTGGGACATCGTGCAGGCCTGCAAGGCCGCCATGTTGGCGGGTGTGCCTCCCGACCAATTGACCGAGGCCAAGTTGTCGGAGTTCATGGCCATGAGTTATGCGCCGGACCCCGATCTGTTCATCCGCACCGGCGGCGAGGTGCGCATCAGCAACTTCATGTTGTGGCAGGTGGCATACACCGAGTTTGTGTTCTCCGACTGCCTGTGGCCCGAGTTTGGCGAAGCGCAGTTGGATGCCGCCATTCAGGCTTACCGGGATCGTGACCGGCGCTTTGGCGGCGTCAAGGCCGCTCCCGCTGTGGTCGCTGCCTGACCATGCTGAGAACTCGCCTCATCACGGCCCTTGTGTTGCTGGCTATTTTGTTGCCGGCGCTGTTCGCCGCTTCGCCTTGGCCGTTCGCCTTGTTGACTTTGCTGATGATCGGCGCGGCCGGTTGGGAATGGGCTCGCTTGAACGCAGCGGCTGATGCCCAGTCGCTGCCCGCGCTGCTGTTCGGTGCCGTCGTTGCCGCCGCCTGCGCAGTCACGCTACTGGCGCTGGGCCTGCAAGCGCCGCCCGTTTGGTGCTGGTGGATGGCCGGATTGATCTGGGTGGTAGGCGGTGCTTTTGCCTTGCGGGCCGGCCCGACGCGTTGGCCGCATGTTTCGCGCCCGCTGCGCTTGGCGCTTGGCGCGCTGGCACTGTGGGCAGCTTGGTTGGCCATGGTGCAGGCCAAGGCGCTGGGCATCAATTTTCTGTTGTCGATTTTTTGCCTGGTCTGGATGGCCGATGTGGCCGCTTATTTTGGCGGCCGTGCGTTCGGCCGGCGCAAGCTGGCCCCCAGCATCAGCCCGGGCAAGAGCTGGGAGGGTGTGTGGTCTGGCATGTTGGGCGTGTTGGTGTTGGCCTTGGTCTGGGCTTCCTACATCGACACGCACTTCGCCGTCGATTCCCCCAGCCTTTACCAATTGCTGCTGCAGCGCCAGCCCTTGCCGCTGGGACTGCTGATGCTGCTGTTGCTCAGCGCAATGAGCGTGGTCGGTGATTTGTTCGAATCGCTGCTGAAGCGCGCGGTGGGTGCCAAGGACAGCAGCCAGTTGTTGCCCGGCCATGGCGGCGTGCTTGACCGTGTGGATGCCCTGCTGCCAGTGTTTCCGCTCGCCTTGGCCCTGAGTTCCCTGAGTACCTTTCTATGAGTGATATGCAACGCCAGCGTCAGCGCATTTGTGTGCTCGGCTCGACCGGCTCCATCGGCGTCAACACCCTCGACGTGCTGGCGCGTCACCCGGATCGCTACGAGGTTTTTGCCCTCAGCGCGATGAGTCGGGTGAACGAATTGCTGGCGCAATGCCTGCTGTGGAAGCCTCGTTTCGCGGTGCTGCCCGATACCGGCTTGGCCGCGCAACTGCGCAAGTCCCTGCGCGAGCAGGGCAGCCGCACCGAAGTGCTGGACGGGGCAGCCAGCTTGTCTGAAATCGCCGCCCACCCCGACGTGGACATGGTGATGGCCGCCATCGTCGGCGCGGCCGGTCTGGCCCCCTGCTTGGCCGCAGCCCGGGCAGGTAAGCGCCTGTTGCTGGCCAACAAGGAGGCGATCGTCGTTGGCGGTGCGCTGTTCATGCGGGCCGTAGAGCAGGGCGGTGCCACGCTGCTGCCGATCGACAGCGAGCATTCGGCAATTTTTCAATGCCTGCCCGAAGACCGCAGCAGTTGGAGTCGGCGCATCGACCACATCGTGCTGACCGCGTCCGGTGGGCCGTTTCGGCAGCGCGATCCGGCCACGCTCAGCGATGTCACGCCCGACCAGGCCTGCGCACACCCGAACTGGGTGATGGGGCGCAAGATCTCGGTCGATTCGGCCACCATGATGAACAAGGCGCTGGAAGTGATCGAGGCGCGCTGGTTGTTCGGCTTGGTGCCTGAGCAGATCAAGGTGCTGATCCACCCGCAGAGCATCATCCATTCGATGGTGGTGTGCCGCGACATGTCGGTGCTGGCTCAAATGGGCACGCCCGATATGCGGGTGCCGATTGCCTACGGCTTGTCCTTTCCCGAGCGCATCGATGCCGGGGCCAGCCGGCTTGATCTGCTGCAACTGGCGGATCTGAGTTTTGAAGAGGCCGACAGCGAGCGCTTCCCCGGCTTGCACCTGTCCTGGGCGGCGCTGCGCGGTCCGGAAGGTGCAACCGCGGTGCTGAATGCGGCCAACGAAGTGGCGGTCGAGGCCTTTCTGGCTCAGCGACTGCGCTTTGATCAGATCCACCGCGTCAATGCGCAAAGCCTCGAAGAGTTGCAACCCGAAGCCGGCGAATGCGCCAGTGTGGCCGGCTTGCTGGGCTTGGATGCACGCGCCCGCCGCCACGCGCTGGCGCTGATCACCGGGTTGACTGCATGAGTACCTTGCTGGCTTTCATCTTTACCTTGGCGGTGTTGATCGTCGTGCACGAGTACGGCCACTACCGTGTGGCCCGCGCTTGCGGCGTCAAGGTCTTGCGCTTTTCGGTCGGCTTTGGCCCCGTCATCTGGCGTCGTCAAAGCGGGCCGGACGCAACCGAATTCACACTCTGCGCGCTGCCGCTGGGCGGCTATGTGCGCATGCTTGATGAACGCGAAGGTCCGGTGCCCGAGCCGTTGCGTGCGCAGGCCTTCAACAACCGGCCGCTGCGTCAGCGCGTTGCCATTGTGCTGGCCGGGCCGATGGCCAATTTGTTGCTGGCTGTCGTCCTGTTCGGTGCCGCCAACTGGGTCGGTATGGAAGAACCCAAGG
>CANFYD010000548.1 GCA_947450745.1 Burkholderiales bacterium | reverse complement strand
GCCGCAGCCCGCCTGCTCGATCAGGAGCGCCGGATTTTCGAGCTCTCGGTCGGTGCGTTCACGCCGCTGACGCACAGCTTGCGAGCGATCCACCGACTCACCCCGCCCGCACCCGAACCGCGCTTTCGTGAGGCCGATGAAAAAATGGCGCTGCGCCAGAGCTTGTCCGACGATTTTGATGTCGATTCGCTGCTGGAAACCGACGACACCCTGTCCTACCGACGCTCCGAAGTCAGCGAAGAGGTGGTGCGCAAACTGCGGCGCGGCCACTGGAGCCTGCAAGCGCAACTCGACTTGCACGGCCTGCGCCGCGACCAAGCCCGCGAGGCGCTGGGCAACTTTGTCCACGACTGCGCTCGCCGCAGCCTGCGCTGTGTACGCGTCGTACACGGTAAGGGCAACGGTTCACCCGGCCGAGAGCCGGTACTGAAGCTGCGCGTGCGCCGCTGGCTGGTGCAAAAGCAGGAGGTGCTGGCGTTTGTGCAGGCCCGCGCCAGCGACGGTGGCAGCGGGGCTTTGATGGTGCTGCTGCACCTGCCGGTTTAAGCGGGTTGCAACTGGCCCAGCAGTTGTAGGGCGGGTCGCGACCCGCGTGTAGCCGACGGTCACACCCGTGTTGCGCCAAGCCGGCTCACGTCGACACTTCGGGGCCAATGCCAAAAGAGCCCGCGGGCCGCGACCCGCCCTACCTCTGATTAAGCAGGTTCTGATCAAGCGAGCGCTTACTGGCCCAACAGCTTATTCGCCAGCGCCTTGATCGCCTGAGCGGCGTCGCTGCCGGGGAAGTGCTCCAGCACCAATTGGCGCTTCAGCACCGCCTGCCGCACGGCCATGTCGGACTTCACCTCGCCCATCAATTGCAGCTTGAAGCTCTGCCCAGGGGTGGCGGGCACAAAACGCTGCAAAACCTGCTGCAACTGCCCGCAGATCAAGCGGCCTTCACCGACCCGATTGGCTTGGTTGACCAGCAAGCCGACCTCGCGCCGGCCTTGCTGCGTGCACAGCACCTTGATGGTGGCGTAGGCGTCCGTCAGGGACGTGGGCTCGGGTGTGGCCACCACCAACACATCGGCCGCCAGTGAAATACAGAACAGCACGACATCGGAGATGCCCGCGCCGGTGTCAAGCAGCACCCAATCAAAGCGCGGCTTGACGGTTTCAATGATTTTCAGCAATTTGTCGCGGATTTCGGGCGTCAAGCGCGAATACTCGACCATGCCGGAGCCGGCCAGCAATACAAAAAATCCGCCCGGTGCCGGCAGGATCGCCTGCTCCAGCGTGGCCTTTTCGGTGAACACGTCGTGCAGCGTCAGCTTGGGGTGCAGGTTCAGCACCACGTCCAGATTAGCCAGGCCCAAGTCGGCGTCCAGCACCAGCACGCGCTGGCCTCTGGCGGCCAGCGCGGCGGCCAAGTTGGCGGCCACAAATGTCTTGCCGACGCCGCCCTTGCCGCTGGTCACGGCCAAAGTGCGGGCACCACCGCGCGAGCTGGGCGGCCTGGGCGCGCCCGGCTGGGGGGCAGCAAGATCAAGTCTCGTACTCATTCACTTTCCTGTTGCGTTATGGCGAACAACATGCCTTTTTCCTCGGCACTGACCATGGACTCGACCTGAGCTTCCAGGCAATGCCGGTCACGCCCCTCGGCCTTGGCCCGGTAAAGCTGCCGGTCGGCACGCTCCATCCACAACAAGGAGGAAGAACGCACCCACTGCGGTGCAAACGCCCCCCCGATGCTGATCGTCACCTTCAAGATCTCGCCCGAAGCGACTCCGACCTGTAAAGCCGCCACGCGTTCGCGAATGCGCTCGGCCACCAGCGCGCCAAAGCTGGCGGCGCAGTTGGGCAGCACCACGGCGAACTCTTCGCCGCCTACCCTGGCCACCGTGTCCATGGGCCGCACCGATTGGTTGAGCGCGCCGGCCACCGCCTTGATGACCAAATCACCGGCGGCATGGCCGTAGGTGTCGTTGACCCTTTTGAAGTGGTCGATGTCCAGGGTCAGCAGCAAGGCCGACTCACCCGAGCGGGCGACCCGATCGACTTCGCGCGCCAACGCCATCTCGAAGCTGCGGCGGTTGACCAAACTGGTCAATGCGTCCTTGCAAGACAGATCGCACAGCGCGTCCACCACGCCTTGCACCCATTCCTCGCTGTAGGGCGGCGACTCGGGCAACTGTGCGCCGGCGCTGCGCAGCAATTGCAATGCCGAGTCCAGCCTCAATCGGCGTGCGTCCAACAATGGCGGTGGTGGGCTTGAGTTCAAAATGATCCAAGAGATGTACCTAACCAGTCTAGCAGTGGGGCCAGAGGCGGCCGGGCGTGAACAATACGGTTTTGCCCGGCCTGTTTGAACTATGCTGCCCGCGCAAACCCGGCACACTGGTCAACCGTCACGACATTCGGCCCGGGCCGGGCGCTGTGGCCGCTGCCGCTGCCGAAATCACCAGTACCGTCACCAGTACCGTCACCAGTACCGCCCTGTCAACAACCCTGCCAATACAAGCGAGCGCCCACATGTCCGTAGCACCGCACGCCTCAGGCGCCGACACCATTGATCACGAATTCAGCTTCAGCGCCGCCGACTTCGAGCGCGTGCGGGCCCTGATCTACAAGCATGCCGGCATCAGCTTGCACGAAGGCAAGCACGCGATGGTGTACAGCCGCTTGTCGCGGCGCTTGCGCGACACCGGCCACAAATCGTTTGCCGCTTACTTGCAAGCGCTGGAGAGTGCTACCGGCGCTCAAAGCGCACAGGAATGGCAGGAGTTCGTCAACTGCCTGACCACCAACCTGACCTCGTTCTTCCGGGAAGAGCACCACTTCCACGCCCTCGCCCAAGACCTCAAGCCGCTGGCGGGCAAGCCGGTGCGCATCTGGTGCTGCGCGGCCTCGACCGGTGAAGAGCCTTATTCGATCGCGATGACCTGCAGCGAAGCGCTGGGGGCCAGCGCGCAAGTGCAGATCAGCGCCAGCGACATCGACACCAATGTGCTGATAGCGGCCAAACGCGGGGTCTACAACGCCGATGCACGCGGGCTCGATCAGACCCGAATGCGCAACTTCTTCATGCGTGGCACCGGTGACAACTCGGGGCGTATCCGCGTCAAGCCCGAGTTGCAACGCTGGATCGACTTCAAGCCCCACAACCTGATGGACGCCCAATGGTCGCTGGGCGAGCCTTTCCACATGGTGTTTTGCCGCAATGTGATGATTTATTTCGATGCGCCGACCCAGCGCAAGGTGT
>CANFYD010000547.1 GCA_947450745.1 Burkholderiales bacterium | reverse complement strand
TCGCCCTTCAGTTGGCCACCGACGATGAAATTGCCGCCAAAGTTGACGCCTTGGCTGAGCGTTTTCTCGACCGAGTCGCGGGCGACGATTTCTTTCACCGTGCGGCCCACCAGCTCGGCCACTTCGTACATCGAGGCCAGGTTGAGCAGGTGTTTGGCTTCATGCTCGATGCGTTGGCGCAGCAGGCTGATGACGCTTTGCGTGGTGGCCAGGTTGCCGGCACTGAGCAGCACGATCAGGCGCTCGCCCGGAATTTCGAACACGCTCATCTTGCGAAAAGTGGCGATTTGGTCAACGCCGGCATTGGTGCGCGAGTCGGAAGCGAACAACAGGCCGGCGTCAAGGCGCATGGCAACGCAGTAAGTCATGGGTTCAGTCGGAAAAAATATTAAGCGGATTATGTCTGGCACGCACAAAGGCTCGCGCGAGACGGTGCACGCAGGCTGCGCCCAGCGCAAGGCGGGCCCTGCACCGATTGAGGCGACGCGGTAACTTTGGCCAGCAATAATCTGCGGATGAAATCATTTGCATGGGCCCTGATCGGGCCGGGCCCGATTGCCGGGCGTTTTGCCGAAGCCGTCCAGCGCCTGGATGGCTGCCATTTGGCTTGGGTGCACGGGCGGGACTTGTCGCGCAGCGCCGACTTTGCCAGCCGCTGGTCGGTGGACGACAAACCACCGGTGCAAGCGGCCGCGCAGCTCGACGAGGTGCTGGCCAACCCGGCGGTGGATGCGGTCTACATCGCCACCCCGCACGCCTTTCATGCCGACGCGATCCGCCGCTGCCTGCTGGCCGGCAAGGCGGTGCTGTGCGAGAAACCGCTGGTGCCCAACTTGCCCGTCGCGCGCGAGCTGGTCGAGCTGGCGCAAGACCGGCAGGTGTTCTTGATGGAGGCGCTGTGGACCCATTTCTTGCCGATTTATGCCGAGGTAGGGGACTGGCTGGCGCAGGGCCATATCGGCGAGCTGCGCGGTATGCAATCGAGCTTTTGCTTCAGCCGCCCGTTCGATGCGGCCAGCCGCTTGTTCGACCCGGCTCAAGCGGGCGGTGCGCTGCTCGATATCGGCATCTACAACCTGAGCGTGAGCAGCTGGGTGTTGAAACAAGCGCTCGGTGCCTGCCCGCCGCTGCAAGGCTTGCAAGCGCAAGCGCTGCTGGCCCCCAGCGGCGTGGATCAGCGCTTGTCCGCCACGCTGGCCTTCGGCGGCGGGCTCAGCTCGCAATTCATTTGCGGTTTTGATCTGCGCTCCGACAACGGCTTTCACATCTTCGGAGAGCGCGGCCGCATCAGCCTGCCGCGCGACTTCTGGCAGGCCACCGAGGCCGTGCTCAGCGTCGACGGGCAGCCCGAGCTGCGGCTGCAGCGGCCATTCCGGATCAATGGCTTCGAAGGCGAAATCGAAGCGGCCATGCGCTGCATCGAGGCCGGTGCCATCGAGTGCCCCCAAATGCCGCATGCGCAAACACTGGCCACGCTGGATTGGATGGATCAGATCCGCGCGCAGATCGGTTTGCGTTACCCGTTCGAGGGTTGACGCAGCCTCGCGACACCGGCAAAAGCCGAGCATCAGTCGCCAGGTTAGAAAGGTGCCACACGCTCGACAAACCAGAACGAACCGGCGAGCAGGGCTACCCCCGAGGCCAAGCGTGTGGCGCGGAGGTACACCCCCTGCCCCATCCAGCTGTTCAGGCCCAGCAGCGTCAAGCCGACTCCAGCGGCCACACCGACCTGTGCGGCTTCGACGCCGAGGTTGAAGCCGGTCAGCGCCCAAGCCAGTTGAGCGCTGTCGGGTGCCCATTGCGTCAGCTCGCTCAGAGCGCCGGCCAGCCCCAGGCCATGGATCAGCGCACAGGCGAACACAAGGGCCAGCCGGGCGCCGGGTCGCACCGGCCGGTCGCGTCGGCGTGCCCAAGCATCGAAGCTCGCCATGCCGATGATGGTTGCGGCGATGGCCGGCTCGACGATCGCTGCCGGCACCGACCAGCCCGCCCACACACAGGCGATCAGCGTCAACGCGTGGCCGGCGGTGAAGCAGGTCAGCGCACCCAGCAAAGAACGCCAGCCCCATCCTGCGGCCAGCACCACCAGCAGGAACAGCACATGGTCTGGCCCACTCAACACATGGGTGGCGCCGGTACGAACGTACTCGCTCAACACAGCGGCTGCCGAGGGCAGCAGCGCGTGCGTAGGGCGCTCGGGCAGGAAGCGCAGCCACTGCGTTTCCTGCTGGCGGGTGATGGTCAGGTCTTGCTGCTGCTCGTCGGCAGCCGTGCCGAACAAGCTGAAGCGGAGCGACAGTGGCTCGCGCATCGTTTTGGCGGCTGCATCGGTCTGCACCTTTGACGTGGGCAGCTGAAACCGCCCCATCACGACCAAGTGGCGCGCCGCTGCGGCGGGCGCATTCTCGGGTGCCGCCACGTCGAGCATCAGCAACTGCAAGGGCACCGAGCCTGCGGACCCGTGCAGTTGCACGCCAGCCTGCACTTGGGTCCGAATGGCGTCGGCATGGCGGCGCAACTCGTCCGTCGACAAAGCGCCGTCGCCGTTATCGTCCACGCCCTTTAACGCCGACACCGGCACCGACAGCACCAGAAACGCCGCATCTCCAACCAAGTTCAGCGTGCCCCTTTGTGCCGCTATCAGATGGGCCTGCGCGGGTGTCGCGCCCCACAGCGCGCTGCACAGCGCCAGCCCCGCCAGACCGGCACGCTGCCAGCCCTGTGCAGCGACGATCACAGCTGCCCTTTGACGCAGCGCTGCAGGTAGGGGTAGGTGTCGGTGGCGTAGTAGTGATAGATGCCGCCAGGGAACTCGGGCGTCACGCCGCTGCGGCCATTGCATTCGTCCAGATCACCGAGGCCCGCCACGTACTCGAAGTCCTGCGTGAACGTGCCCATCGGCAGCAGGCTCGTGGCCGGCCGTTTGGCATCCGGCACAGCCTTGATACGGTAGCTGGTCTTGACCGCCTTCACCGCCGATGTCGCGTCGGTGGCGACGGTGTGGCCATAGCGCGCATAGATCGGGAAGCCGTCAGCCGCCCACCCGACCAGAGTCATCGCCTGACCCTTGTTCAACTTCGAGACAAAGCCCTCGGGGATGCCGTGATAGTGGTAGGCCCCGTCAGGCTGAACATGGGCATTGTTGGTATCGGTGCCGAAATTGAAGGCACCGCCAAGGCCTTCGAGGTTCCACGCACCGACGGTGCGTCCCGGATCACAGCTGCTGCCCGTGTCGTCACAGGTGCCG
>CANFYD010000546.1 GCA_947450745.1 Burkholderiales bacterium | reverse complement strand
GCCGTTGAACCCCGTCGTGAAGCTGTTGAGCAGAAACAGCCCGCCGTTCACTGCCACAAAAACCAGCAGGTGGGTGTAGAAACCCATCTTGATGCCGACACGTTTTTTGGCGGCCTTGCGCAGTTCAAGTTCGCTCATTTCGCTTGTTTCGTTCATGTTCTGCTCCTGATGACTGTGTGAATGTGTGGATGTGTGGATGGAGATCGTGTCGGCAGGCCACTTGCTCGCCTGCCCGCTTGCTTAACCGACGTTGCCACAATTCTGCAAGTCGCCCGTTGCGCTGACCATCCCTCTGCGACGAATCGCTGTTGCGCTGCGCGAACACGCATCCGCACGGCGTCAACCCACGAGGGTGAGAATTTTTGTAGCGAGCGGCTGCAAGGCTAGGCGGACGGAGCGCAGGAACCGGAACGTACTTCAGGTACGTGAGGATTCCGAGCATCCGGCCAACGACGCATGGCGGTCGCGCAGTAAAAAATTCTCACCCTCTCACATGCTTTTGAATAAGTGGCTGTAGAGACGGCTGACCGCCAACCGCTCATCCCGGCCGTGCAGCTGCAGGGTCAAGCGGCCGGTGTCGTCGCGCACCGCGCGCTGGATCGCCTCGGCGCGCACCACCACGCTGCGGTGGATTTGCCAAAAGCGTTGGCCATCCAGCTGCGGCAGCAAGTCGCGCAGCGACAGGCGGATCAGATGTTCTTTGTCCGCCGTCAGCACGCGCACGTATTTGTCGGCCGCTTCGAAGTACAGCACCTCGTCCACCGGCACCATCAGCACGCTATTGCCCACGCCGATCTGCAGCAGGCGCAAGGTCGGTGCGGCGGGTGTGGGTGCGCCCAGCAAGGCGCGCAGTTGATCGACCGCAGCCTGCATGCTGAGCGGCGCGCTGGTTGTCGTCATTTGCCGTTGCGCCAGTGCGGCCCTCAGCCGTTGCACTGTGTGTGCCAACCGCTCCGGTTGCACCGGTTTCAGCACGTAATCGATGGCTGCATGCTCGAACGCCTGCAGCGCGTACTGGTCGTAGGCGGTGACGAAGACCAGCAAGGGGAAGGGCGCCGTCGCATCCCAGTCCTCTGCCATCGCAGCAGCGGCTTCCAGGCCGCTCAGGCCCGGCATGCGGATGTCCAGAAAGCAGATCGACGGTTTCAGCGCCAACGCTTGATCGACAGCGGCCTGGCCGTGCAAGACGCAAGCCACCACCTGCAGCTCGGGCCACAGCCGCGCCAGCTCGACGCGCAGGTTCTCGGCCAGCAGCGGTTCGTCTTCGGCGATCAGGGCGGTCGGGTGTGGGCTGTTCATCATGTCGTCGGCAAGTGAAGGGTGGCGAAGCAGCCGCCTGCAATGCCAGGCTGCAGGTCAAAACGGGCGGCGGCGCCGTAGTGGGTAGCGATTCTTTCGCGGATCTGCTGCAGACCGAAGTTCGTGCCAACTTGCGTGCCGTCGGCGGCAGGGGTGGCGCTCAGTCCAACGCCGCTGTCGGCCACTTCCAACACCAGCTGCCCGGCCTCCAACCGCGCGCTGATGCGCAGCTCGCCGCCGTCGATATTCGGCTCCAGCCCATGCTTGATCGCGTTTTCCACCAGCGGCTGCAGCAGCAGCGGCGGGATCTGCAGCGCCGCCAGCTCGGGCGGCAAATTCAGCACCGGCCGGAGCCGCGCGCCCATGCGGATCTGCATCAGCGCCAAGTAATCGGCCAGCCGCGCAAACTCATCCTTCAGCGAGTGCTGACTGCTGCGCGAGGCGTTCAAGGTGGCGCGCAGGAAGGCAATCAATTGATCCAGCATCGCCTGGGCCCGCGCCGGGTCCATGCCGATCAGCACGCGCAAGTTCGCCAGCGTGTTGAACAACATATGCGGCTCCAATTGCGATGCCAGCAGGCGCAACTGGTTCTCGGCCGCTTGACGCTGGGCCGCTTGGACCTTGAGCTCGGCGGCGGCGAGGCGACCGCGATGCACAAAGAACATCGTCATGCCGATGCCGGGAATCAGCGAGAGCATCATGAGGGCCAAGCCGCGCCGCCAGCTACCGTCGCGCAGGCCCGGCTCATTGAAGCCGGTGACCCAGTTGGCCAACTCGATGCCCAAGCTGTAGCCCAGCACCGTGCCAACGATCAGGCTGACAAGCATCAGCGGCCAGCCCGGCCAAGTTGGCCAGACTTGGTCCGGCGGCAACTTGCCCCGGTAGGCCCAAGCCCCCAGCAGCAGGCTGAGACCGCGCACGCAGATGAAACAGCAGGCCGAGATACAAAAAGAAAAAATCACGGTGGGCACGAGGCGCTGGTCGAGCACCACCACAAAGCCGGTCGATATGACGGCTGTGATGCCCAAAATCAGCAGCGCCTGGCGCAGCAGCCAGCGCCCCACGCTAGGGCTGCCGAGGAGGCTGCGGGCCTTGGACATATTCGACATATTTGGCATGGCGGGATTGTGGCGTTGCCGAGTGCGCTCAGAGGGTGAGAACTTTTGTAGCGAGCGGTCGTCAGGCTTGGGCGAAGGGGCGCAGGAGCCGGAACGTACTCCAGGTACGTGAGGATTCCGAGTGCCCAGCTAACGACGCATGGCGGCAGCGCAGTAAAAAGTCCTCACCCTCTCAAGCCGCTGCGGTGGTGGCTGCCGACGGTGCCCGGGCCAGGATCGCCCGTGAGCGGCCCAAGAAGACCCCGCTGAGCAGGCCGAACAGTGCACTGAAGCCTAGCGCCGCCGCCATGTTGTGCGCCAGCGCCGGCTGCAGGGCCAAGCTCATGCCCAGCGCGAACTTGCCCACGAAGAGACCCATCATCAAAACCAGCGGCCCCCAACTGCCCGGCACGAATAACAGCTGACGCTCAGCATCAAAGCGCGCTCCGCCCGGCCAGCCCGAACGCAACACCAGGGCAGCGCTGCTGGCCAGCCCCAAGCCCCAAGCCAGCAGCGGCGCAGCCTGCGGACCGAAAGCGCTGTAAATGCCCCAGATGCCGAACACTGCCCACACCAGCGGCAGGATCAAGAGCCGTTTGGCCGATGCGAACTGATCGCGGCTTTGCACCACACCCATCACGATCAGGGCCGCAAAAATGGCCCAGACCCAGCGGGGGATGTGGCTGAGGATGATGGCGGTGGTTTGCATGCTGCTGCTCCGTGGCGGTTGACGATGAACGCATCTTCGTCAGACGGCTCTGAAACCACCACGGGGCTGCGACGAAGCGGCAGGGTGGGGCGTGAAACGGTGGAAATGGAGCGCGAAGGTCGGCATCAGTGGAGGCCTTGAAGACCT
>CANFYD010000545.1 GCA_947450745.1 Burkholderiales bacterium | reverse complement strand
GGGCTCTGGCCCTGCCTGCTGCTGGCCGTTCTGCTGCATGGGCTGGTGTGGTTCGCGCTGGGCCAGCCGAAGCCAGCGCACAGCCAGGCGGGGGGTACTCGGCTGGCCAGCATGCACGTCGTGCAGCGGCCCGCAGCCAAGTTGAGTTCGCCGGCCATGACGCAGCCACTGGCGGCGGCAAGGCCTGCTGACCCAGCCGTGAGCCGTGACACAAGCCCGCAAGCGAAGACCAAGCCACAGGTCGAAGGCAGGTGGACGGCCATCGATGCCGGGGACATTTCAATCAACTATCCCGATGCGCCGCTGCCCGACGGCCGGCTGCTGCTGCGGGTCGCCGTGCAACTGGATGCGCGGGGCCATTTCGCTTCGCTGCAAAGTGCAGACGACAGCGCCAGCGAGGCCGAAAAGCAAGCGCAAGCCGCCTTTATCGAGGCCGTTGCAACGGGGCTGGCCACGACCGACTTCGCCTTGAGCCACCTGACTGCCCAGGCCCAGACCCAGCCAGTTCAGCCGTCGACCTTGTGTCTGGAGGTCCTGTTCGATGAGCGCGACCCCGTCGTCCGCCTGAGCTGGTTGAGCACCCCGCAAACGACGCCGCCGCCTTGTCAGCCAAGGCGGCGGAGGGGTCAATCGTGAATCCAGCCCGCCGGGCGAGCCGTGAAGGCTGCCTGGTGGCGACAGATCAGCGTGGCAGGTCGCTGACATCCATCAGGAACTCATCGACCGATCGGGCGGCTTGGCGGCCTTCACCCGATGACAACCCGCAGGGTGGGCATTCAATTGACCGCCCGCTGGGCGAGCCGTGAAGGAGGCCCGGGAGAGAAAGCTCAGCGTGGCAGGTCGCTGACACCCATCAGGAACTCGTCCACTGATCGGGCGGCTTGGCGGCCTTCGCGGATCGCCCAGACGACCAGCGACTGCCCACGGCGCATGTCGCCGGCGGCAAAGACCTTGGCTGCGCTGGTCTGGTAGCCACCGGTCGCTTCGGTGGATGCTTTGGCGTTGCCTCGAGCATCCTTGGTGACACCGAAGGCGTCGAGGATGCTGGCTACCGGGGCCACAAAACCCATCGCCAAGAAGACCAGGTCGGCCTTCAGCACCTGCTCGGAGCCGGCCACTTCCACCATCTTGCCGTTCTGCCATTCGAGGCGCACCGTCTTGACGCCGGTAAGCTTGCCTTTTTCGCCCAGGAACTCCTTGGTGGCAATGGCGAACTCGCGCTCGCAGCCTTCTTCGTGGCTGCTGGAGGTGCGCAGCTTGATCGGCCAGTAAGGCCAAGTCATCGGCCGGTCTTCAACTTCTGGCGGCTGCGGCATCAGCTCGAACTGGGTCACGCTGGTGGCACCGTGGCGGTTGCTGGTGCCGACGCAATCACTGCCGGTGTCGCCGCCGCCGATCACGACGACATGCTTGCCGTCGGCGCGAATTTGGCCCTTCAGCTTGTCGCCGGCATTGACCTTGTTCTGCTGGGGCAGGAATTCCATCGCGAAATGCACACCGGCCAAGTCACGGCCGGGCACCGGCAGGTCGCGCGACGCCTCGGCACCGCCTGTCAACAGCACGGCGTCGAATTGCGCCTTCAACTCATCCGGGCTGATGGATTCCTTGGCCCAGTTGGTGACCTTGCTGTCACTGCCCATCGTGGCGACCAGCACGCCGGTGCGGAAGACCACGCCTTCGGCCTCCATTTGCGTGACGCGGCGGTCGATGTGGGTCTTCTCCATCTTGAAGTCGGGGATGCCGTAGCGCAGCAGGCCGCCGATGCGGTCGTTCTTCTCGAACACGGTGACGCTGTGGCCGACGCGCGCCAATTGCTGGGCGGCCGCCATGCCGGCCGGGCCGGAGCCGACGACAGCGACCGTCTTGCCGGTCTTGTGCTTGGCCTTTTGCGGCTTGACCCAACCCTCGGACCAAGCGCGGTCGATGATGGCGTGCTCGATCGACTTGATGCCGACCGCGTCGTCATTGACGTTCAAGGTGCACGCAGCCTCGCAAGGTGCGGGGCAGATGCGGCCGGTGAACTCGGGGAAGTTGTTGGTGCTGTGCAGCACGGTGATGGCGTTGGCCCAATCGTCCCGGAACACCAATTCGTTGAAGTCCGGAATGATGTTGTTGACCGGGCAGCCGCTGTTGCAGAACGGCGTGCCGCAATCCATGCAGCGCGCGCTTTGCAGCTTGGCTTGATCGGTGCTCAGGCCGATGACGAACTCGCGGTAGTTCTTGACACGCTTGGCGATCGGCTCGTAGCCCTCTTCCAGGCGCTCGTACTCCATGAAACCAGTGACTTTTCCCATGATGATTCCTCTCAAGCCTTGACTGATGCGGGGGCCTTGGCCACGGCGATGGTGCTGGCGGCCTCCTTGGCGGCATGGATTTCGCCCAACGCGCGGCGATATTCATGCGGGAAGACCTTGACGAACTTGCCGCGTGCCTCGCCCCAGTTGTCGAGCAGGTCGCGGGCACGCTGGCTGCCGGTCCAACGATGGTGGTCTTCCAGCATTTTCTTCAGGATCGCTTCGTCGGTCTGCGGCGCGCCCTGGGCCAAGCTGGCCAGGTGGTGCCAGAGGCCCTTGTCGAGGCTGGCTTCTTGCTCGGACGCGGTCAGCAACTTGTCCAACGCGACCATCGAGGTGTTGCAGCGCTTGGCGAACAGGCCGTCTTCGTCGTAGACGTAGGCGATGCCGCCGCTCATGCCCGCCGCAAAGTTGCGGCCGGTTTTGCCCAGCACGGCCACCGTGCCGCCGGTCATGTATTCGCAACCGTGGTCGCCGGTGCCTTCAACCACCGCCGAAGCGCCGGACAAACGCACCGCAAAGCGCTCACCCGCCACCCCGCGGAAGAAGGCTTCGCCACGGGTCGCACCGTAGAGCACCGTGTTGCCGACGATGATGTTCTTGGTCGCGTCGCCGCGGAAGTCGATCGACGGGCGCACCACGATGCGGCCGCCGGACATGCCCTTGCCGGTGTAGTCGTTCGCGTCACCGATCAAGTAGAAGGTGATGCCCTGGGCCAGGAAAGCGCCGTAACTCTGGCCGCCCGTGCCTTCCATCTGGATGAAGATGGTTTGGTCGGGCAGGCCCTCGGGCCGGCGGCGAATCAACTCACCCGACAACATGGCACCGACGGTGCGGCGCACATTGGTCACTTCCTGCATGAACTGGACTTTTTCGCCCAGCTCCAACGCCGGCATGCATTTCTCGATCAGCTTGACGTCGAGCGCGCGCTCCAAGCCGTGCTCTTGCGTGCTGACGTG
>CANFYD010000544.1 GCA_947450745.1 Burkholderiales bacterium | reverse complement strand
TTCATCCCGTTTTGCGAGCAGACCGGCTTTGTACGCCAGTTGACGCTCTGGATGTTCGACGAAGCGGCCCGCCAATGGGCCCAGCTGCAACTACCCGAGCAGCCGCTGCGTATCTCCATCAACCTGTCTACCCGCGACCTGATGGACCCGGAGTTGGCCAACAAGATCGGACAAGTGCTTGCCGCACACGGTGCCAACACCGGCTCGCTGTGCCTGGAGATCACCGAAAGCGCCATCATGGACGACCCAGCACGAGCGCTCGACACCTTGAACCAGCTGAACGGCATGGGCTTCAAGCTGTCGATCGACGACTTCGGCACCGGCTATTCCTCGCTCGCCTACCTGAAGGGTTTGCCGGTGGACGAGTTGAAAATCGACAAGAGCTTTGTGATGGCGATGGAAACCGACCTCGGCGACGCCAAGATCGTGCGCTCCACCATCGAGTTGGCCCACAACATGGGCCTGACGGTGGTAGCCGAAGGCGTCGAAACAGCCAAGGCCTGGAAGCTGCTGGCCGAACTGGGCTGCGACGAAGGCCAGGGCTATTTCATCGCCAAGCCGATGCCGGAAATGCAGTTTCTGGCTTGGCTGCAAGCGTGGGAAGTGCCCGAGCTGGGCGAGGAAGTGGCCGACACGGTGCTGGCCGGCTTGAACTGACAGTGCAACACCCGAAGGCTTGTCCAGGTGCTCAATAACCGCGTTGTCGATCAACTGGGTACTGCAGCGGCCGCCCGGCACGCAGCGCCAGCAGATTCGCCACCACCACCGCCACCGCGCTGCGCGCGTCGGTCTGCGCGGCGCAATGCGGCAGCACCGTGACGCGGGGATGCGACCAGAACCGATGTTCGGCCGGCAACGGCTCGACCGCAAACACATCCAGCACCGCGTGGCTCACATGGCCAGCATCCAGCGCCCGCAGCAAATCGGCCTCATTCACCTGCGCGCCACGCGCCAGATTGACCAGCCCGCTGCCAGGCTTCATTTGCGCCAAGCGGCCGGCGTTGAAAAACCCGGCGGTGGCGGCGGTCAGCGGCAGCAGGTTGATGACGGTGTCGGCCTGCGCCAGGGCGGCGGGCAGCACAGCCTCGCCATGCAGGCCATGCACGCCCGGTAAGCGCTCGGTTGACACCGGGCGGCGGCTCCAAGCGCTCAGCGCATAACCCTGAGCGGCCAGCGCCCTGGCGACCCGTCCGCCCAGCTCACCCTGGCCCAGCACCAAGACCCGCCAATCGGCGGCACGCGGCTGGGCGGGTGGCCGCCACAAACGTTCGCGCTGCTGCGCTTGCAGAGTGAAAAAGCCGCGCTGCAAGGACAGCACGGCCCACAGCGCGGTCTGCACCATCGCCTCATTCATCGCGGGGTCGACCATGCGGGCCAGCGGCACGTCGGCAGGCAAGGTGGGGTCGGTCAGCAGCTTGTCGACGCCGGCCCAGACCGATTGGATCAAACGCAAATTGGGCAGGCCGGCCAAGCTGCCGTGCGCCGGATTGGCGACGATGGCCGCCTCCACCTCGGCCGCTTGCGTGGCGGCGGTCGGCGGCTGCAACAGCCAGGATTCGCCCGGCAACGCGGCCTGCAACAAGTCCAGCCATTGATCGCGCTCCGCCTCCGGCCAGCCGCCAAGCAAGAGCAGGCTCACTGGTCTTTGTCTTCCAGCGCCTCGCACAAGGCCATCAAGCCGGCCCGCATCGTGGCGGTGCGGACGGCATGGCGGTCACCGGGGAAGAGTTCGCGCCAGACCTTGGGTGCGGCGCTGCCGTGCAACAACGCCAAGTAGACGGTACCGACCGGTTTTTCAGAGCTGCCGCCGGTGGGGCCGGCGATGCCGGTGACCGACAGCGCCCAATCGATAGGCGCATGGGACAGCAGGCCACGCGCCATCTGCAGCGCCACTTCGCCGCTGACCGAGCCGTGCTGCTCGATCAAGGCGGGCGGTACGCCGAGCAGTTCGATCTTGGACTCGTTGCTGTAGGTCACCACGCCGCGCTCGAACCATTGGCTGGAGCCCGACAAGCTGGTGCAGGCCGCCGCGATCAAGCCGCCGGTGCAGGACTCCGCCGTGCCCATGCGCTCACGCCGCTGCATCAGCGCCACGCCGATACGGTCGATCAGTTCTTGCTCTTCAGGAAACAACATATACAAACCTTTCAATCAGTTGGGGCCAGAGCTACTCGCTGCGCTCGGGCGGTCTGTCCCGCAAGACCAAAGAATAGTTGGGGCCAGAGCTACTCGCTGCGCTCGGGCGGTCTGTCCCGCAATACTAAATATTCAATACCCGCCACAGCGCGATCACAAACAGCGTACATCCTGCGGCGACGAAATCGTCGAAGAGGATGCCGAAGCCTTGGGCCCAGCCGACCGGACGGCCGCGCTCGCCTTTGAACAATTGATCGGCCCAGCGGACCGGGCCGGGCTTGGCGGCATCGAAATAGCGGAACAGGCCAAAGGCGATCAACTGCCCGATGAAACCGGTCGGCATGATCAACCACAGCACCAGCCAGAAGGCCACCACTTCGTCCCAGACGATGGCACCGGGGTCGGGCGTGGCCATGTGGCGCGCCGTCAGCGTGCAGGCCCACCAGCCCACCAGGGTGCTGGCCAACAGCAGCGCCGCCCATTGAACATCGTTGAGCCAGGGGTTGATGACCAGAAACGCAGCCCAGGCCCACAGCGTGCCGACCGTGCCGGGCGCTTTGGGCGACAAGCCGCTGCCAAAGCCGAGCGCCATCCAACGTGCCGGGTGGCCGAGCATGAAGCGCGCGGTGGCGCGGCGCGGGGCTGTTGCAGCGGCATGGGCACTAGCCGCAGCTTCAGCGGCGCTTTCGGTGGACTCGGGCATGGCGTCGCTCATGATTTGAAGTGATCAAAACTGCTGAAGCTGAGCGGCAAGACCTGCTCCTGGCCATCCACCAAACGCAGGCCGGCGGCGGCTTCGATGCGGCCGATGCGCGTCACCGGCGTGGCGCTGCGCAAGGCGGCTTGCTGCACCGCCGCGCGGGCCTTGGGCGGCGCGGTGAACAGCAGTTCATAGTCGTCACCGCCAGATAGGCCGAATTCACGCTGCAAGGCCAACGGCAGCGTCGCCAGCACGGCGCTGCGCGGCAACTCATCCACGCTCAGTCGGGCGCCGACGCCGGAGGCTTGCAGGATGTGGCCCAGGTCGCCGAGCAGGCCGTCAGACACGTCGATGGCGCTGCTGGCCAGCCCGCGCAAGGCCTGGCCCAGCGCGACCCGGGGCTGCGGGCATTCCATCGCTCGGCGCA
>CANFYD010000543.1 GCA_947450745.1 Burkholderiales bacterium | reverse complement strand
TTGGTGAAGGTGCGAATAGCCGACCGCTGGCGAAGCCGATGCCGGACGACCGGCGTAGCCGAGCTTCTGGCCATCCGCCATGTTTTCGTGCACATAGTGCTGCACGAAGAACCAGGCACCTTGGTTTTGCGGCTCATCTTGGCACCAGACGATTTCCGTCAGGCCCGGATACTTCTTCAACTCGGCCGCAAAGGCCTTGTGCGGGAAGGGATAGAGCTGCTCCACTCGGATGATGGCCACATCGCCATGCTTCTTTTCGGCCCGCGCCTTGACCAGGTCGTAATAGACCTTGCCCGAGCAAGCGACCACGCGCTTGACCTTGGACGCATCGATCGTCGTGTCGCGCTCACCAATCACGGTGCGGAACTCGCCGCGCGTGAACTCGGTCATCGGCGAGGTCGCATCCTTGTTACGCAGCAAGGACTTGGGCGTCATGATGATCAACGGCTTGCGGAACATGCGCAATTGCTGACGACGCAACAAGTGGAAGATCTGCGAGGCGGAGGTCGGCTGCACCACTTGCATATTGTTGTCGGCCGCCAACTGCATGAAGCGCTCCAGGCGCGCCGAGCTGTGCTCAGGGCCTTGGCCTTCGTAGCCATGCGGCAACATCAGCGTCAGGCCGTTGGCACGGCCCCATTTCACTTCGCCGGAAGCGATGAACTGGTCGATCACCACTTGGGCACCGTTGACGAAGTCGCCGAACTGCGCTTCCCAGATCGTCAGCGTCAACGGGTCGGCCGAGGCGTAGCCGTACTCGAAGCCCAGCACCGCTTCTTCGGACAACAGCGAGTCGATAACGACAAACGGTGCTTGGCCTTCCGCAACGTTTTGCAGCGGCACGTAGGTGCCTGTGTCCCACTTTTCGCGGTTCTGGTCATGGAACACTGCGTGACGGTGCACAAAGGTGCCGCGGCCGCAATCTTCACCCGACAAACGCACCGGATAGCCGCTGGCCACCAGTGAGGCGAAAGCCATGTGCTCGCCCATGCCCCAGTCGACATTGACTTCGCCGCGACCCATCGCGGCGCGGTCGGCAATGACCTTTTCGACCAGCGAATGCACTTTGAAGTTGCTCGGCACCGTGGTGATGCGCAGAGCCAGTCGCTTGAATTCGGCGGTCGGCAAGGCGGTGTCGCAGCTGTCAGTCCACTTCTTGCCCAAGTACGGTGCCCAGTCGGTGGCGTACTTGCTCTTGAAGTTGGTCAATACCGGGTCCACCGTGTGCCGACCTTCGTCCATCGCAGCCCGGTAGGCCTTGAACATCAGGTCGGGGCCATCGGCGGCCAACATGCCTTGCGCGATCAGCTTGTCGCCGTAGATCTTGCGAGTGCCTGGGTGGGCGGCAATCTTCTTGTACATCAGCGGCTGGGTCAGCGCCGGCGTGTCCTGCTCGTTGTGACCCAGTTTGCGGAAGCAGATGATGTCGACCACCACGTCCTTCTTGAAGTGCTGCCGATATTCCAGCGCCAACTGCGTGCACAACACGACGGCTTCCGGGTCATCGCCATTCACGTGCAAAACCGGTGCTTCGATCATCTTGACGACGTCGGTGCAATACAGCGTCGAGCGGGTGTCGCGCGGATCGGAGGTGGTAAAGCCGATCTGGTTGTTGATGACGATGTGGACCGTGCCGCCGGTGTAATAACCACGGGTCTGAGCCAGCGCCAAGGTTTCCATCACCACGCCTTGGCCGGCAAAGGCTGCGTCGCCGTGCACCAGCACGGGCAGCACCTGCGCGCCGTCCTTGTCGCCGCGACGATCCATGCGGGCCTTGACCGAACCTTCAACTACCGGGTTGACGATCTCCAAGTGTGAAGGGTTGAAGGCCAAGCTCAGGTGAACCGGGCCGCCAGGGCTGGTCACGTCGCTGGAGAAGCCTTGGTGATACTTCACATCGCCTGAGGGCAAGTCTTCGGGGCCTTTGTGCTCGAACTCGTCAAACAAGTCCTTGGGCATCTTGCCCAGCGTGTTGACCAGCACATTCAAGCGGCCGCGGTGGGCCATGCCGATGATGATTTCTTGCACGCCGGTGGCACCACCACGCTGCACCAGTTCGTCCATCGCGGCGATGAAGCTTTCGCTGCCTTCGAGCGAGAAGCGCTTCTGGCCGACGTACTTGGTGTGCAAATAGCGCTCCAAGCCTTCGGCGGCGGTCAAACGGTCAAGAATGTGTTTTTTCTTCTCGGCCGAAAAATTCGGTTTGGACCGGATCGTCTCCAGCCGCTCTTGCCACCAGCGCTTTTCGGTCGGATCGGTGATGTGCATGATTTCTGCACCGATGCTGCCGCAATAGGTTTCACGCAGCGCTTGCACGATCTGCCGCAGCGTCATGTGCTCGGCCGACGAGAAGTAGGTGTTGGAGGCGCTGAACGCGATGTCCATGTCGGACTCGGTCAGGTCGTAGAACGACGGCTCCAACTCTGGAATACGGGGACGCTCGGTGCGCTGCAACGGGTCCAAGTCGGCCCAACGCGCGCCCAAGAATCGGTAGGCAGCAATCAGCGACTGCACGTGAACTTGCTTGCGGGCGACAGCCAAATCAGAGCTGGAAGCTTTGTTGCCGAAAGCATTCGCTTTGGCGCGCTGGGCAAAGGATTCGACTACTGGCGCATGCGGCACATCGCGGGCATCGCTGCCGTTCGTCGCGGGCACATGCTGCAAGGCGTCGAAATAGGTACGCCAGGTGTCGGGCACGGAACCCGGGTTGTCGAGGTAGGCCTCGTACATCTCTTCGACATAGGGCGCATTGCCCCCGAACAGGTAAGAATTTTCCCTGTATTGCTGCATCATCTCGCTCACCTCTTACCCCGGCTTCCAGGGATTTGGCTGGTAAATAAACCTTCCGCGGCACGGCTCGACCGGTTAGCGGATTGCGACCCGCCTGAGCTGTTTCCAGCAAAGGGGACGGGAAGGACCAAAAAAACTTAGTCTTGAACTCTAGCACCCCTGACGGTTGGCGTGTGCACTAGCAGTTGAAGACTGTGTTGTGAATGACGCGCCTGGCGTGAGATTCAGCGCATTTCAGCGGTGAATCTCTGCCGGCCAAACCATTTGTTCAGCCCAGCCGAGTCGCTAGGCTGCCGGCGCAAGACCTCCAGCAAACGTTTGCGAATGTCCTATCCATCGCCTAGACTGTTGCCATCTGTACATCGTTTGCCACACGAAGCCGGTAATGCGGATCGGTGCCGCAGCGCCACAAACCCAGGAGATGCCATGCAAGTCAAAGTTGTTGACTACCGCGCTGCCGATGCGGCCGAGCTCTTTAC
>CANFYD010000542.1 GCA_947450745.1 Burkholderiales bacterium | reverse complement strand
TCGCTCGCGCTGACGATGCCGACACTTTGGTAAGCCGCTTGCACCGCCGCCAGATTGGCTTGACCGGTTTGGTGCGTCACTCGCGGGCGCTGCTCGGCCGGCCACAGCGCCAGCGCTTGGGGCAAGACCTCGTTGATCGCCCGGGCCCCCAAGGAACCGCCGACGACGAGGATGTTCAACGGCCCGCTGCGGCCAGCAAAGCGTTCGGCCGGTGCCGCCAGCGCTTCGATTTCTTCGCGCACCGGGTTGCCGGTCAGCACAGCCTTCGCGGTTGAGGCGGCCGCCGCACCGTCGAAGCCAAAGGCAATGCGCCGCGCAAACGGCTTCAGCGCCTGGTTGCTGAGCAGCATCGCCGCGTCGGCGTTGACCAGCATCAGCGGGCGCCGCATCAGCCAGGCCATCAAACCACCGGGGAAGCAGACATAGCCGCCCATGCCCAGCACCGCGTCGGCACTGCGGGTGACAAACACCTGCCGGCTCTGCACAAAGGCTTGCACCAGCTTGACCATGCCGGTCAGGCTATGCATCAAGCCCTTGCCACGCAGCCCAGCGAAGGCCAGCCGGTCGAGCGGAATGCCGGTCACCGGCACCAGTTTGTTTTCCATCCCCAGCTCGGTGCCCATCCAGCTGACGCTCCAGCCGCGCCGCTTCATTTCCTCCGCCACCGCCAAGCCCGGAATGATGTGGCCGCCGGTGCCCGCCGCCATGATGACCAGATGCCGGCTCATGCGCGGCCCCCGCGCATCAATTGCCTATTTTGGCTGCGCCGAAACAGACATCCGGCTGGCGTTCCGCCCGCCGACGCCATGCGAGTACGCAAGCCGTTCATGCCCGGCCTCCGCGCATGAGTTGTCTGTTTTCAATATCGATCCGAAGAACCATGGCGAGGGCGACGCAGTTCATCAGGATGGCGGAACCGCCGAAGCTCATCAACGGGAGCGTCAGCCCCTTGGTGGGCAGGGCACCGAGGTTGACGCCCATATTGATGAAGGCTTGGCCGCCCATCCAGATACCGATGCCCTGGGCAAACAAGCCGGCATAGACACGGTCCAGCGCAATCGCTTGGCGGCCGATGTGGAACAAACGGCGCGACAGCCAGAAGAAGGCAATGATGACCAGCGCCACGCCGACAAAGCCGAGTTCTTCACCGATGACGGCCAGCAGAAAGTCGGTGTGCGCCTCGGGCAGGTAATGCAGCTTCTCGACGCTGGAACCCAGACCCTGGCCGAACCATTCGCCGCGCCCCAGGGCGATCAGGGAATGGGTCAATTGATAGGCCTTGCCCTGCGCGTATTTCTCGTCCCAGGGATTCAGGTAGGCAAAGATGCGCTCACGGCGGAAGTCGCTGAGGGTGATCATCAGCACGAAGGCCCCGACCAGCACCATGGTGATCAGCAAGAACATGCGGCCATTGACGCCGCCCAGAAACAGGATGGACATGGCAATGGCGGCGATCACCATGAAGGCGCCCATGTCCGGTTGGGCCAGCAAGAGCACACCCACCACCGCCAAAGACACCGCCATTGGCCAGACCGCCTGGAAGAAGTTTTCCCGCGCATCCATCTTGCGCATCATGTAATTGGCCGCATACATCGCGATGGCCAATTTGGCCAATTCGGACGGCTGGAAGTTCATCACCCCCAGCGGCAACCAGCGGCGTGCGCCGTACACCACCTTGCCCACATGCGGCACCAGCACCAGCACCAGCAGCACCAGCGCCACCACAAAGCACCAGGGTGCAAAACGCTCCCAGGTGGCGACAGGCACCTGCACGGTGATCACCGCCGCCACCAGGCCGAAGGCCAGTGACACCAGGTGGCGGGTCAGGAAATGGGTCGGCAAATAGCGGGCAAAACGCGGGTTGTCCGGCATCGCGATCGAGGCGGAGTAGACCATCAGCAAGCCCAAGCCCATCATGCTCAGCACCACCCACACCAGCGTCAAGTCCAGGCCCTGCATGCGCGTGGCCTGGCCGGCCGAGGTGCTGACCCAGTCACGCACCGGCACCTTCTCGGGCGCGCCTTCACGCGGCCACAAGCTCCGCAAGCGCTCGCCCCAGTTTTTCAGCGTCAGAGCGGCACTCATAGCGCCATGCCCTCATCCAGCGCCAGCGCTTGCACGGCACTGACGAACACCTCGGCGCGGTGGGCGTAGTTGCGGAACATGTCGAGGCTGGCGCAGGCCGGGCTCAACAACACGCTGTCGCCGCTGTGGGCCTGGGCCAAACACCAGGCGGTGGCGGCTTCCAGGCTGTCGTGGTGCTTCAGCAAGACGTCGCAGCCTTCGGCCGCCCAGGCTCCCAGCAAGGCGGCCTCGATCTGCGGCGCGTCGCGGCCGATCAAGGCCACCGCACGGGCGTGGCGCGCTACGCCGGCGGCCAGTGGGCTGAAATCCTGCCCCTTGCCGTCGCCGCCCAGGATCAACACCAGCTTGGCCGGTGCCCGGTCAAGCCCCAGGCCGGCGATGGCGGCCACCGTGGCGCCGACATTCGTGCCCTTGGAATCATCATAAAAATCAACACCGCGCAAGCTGCCGATGTGTTCGACCCGGTGCGGCTCGCCGCGATATTCACGCAAACCATGCAGCATCGGGGCCAGCGCGCAGCCGGCCGCCGTGGCCAGTGCCAGCGCGGCCAGCGCGTTGGCGGCGTTGTGCCGGCCACGCACCCGCAAGGCGTCGGCCGGCATCAGGCGCTGCAAGGTGATTTCTTCCGCTTCGTCGGCATACAAGGCCGGAGCGCTCACGGCCTCCTGCGTGCCATCGCCCAGCGCCGCGCGAGCGCGCACCGGCCGGCGCCGCTTCAGCGTTTCATCGACCTCGCGGGCACGCACCAACCAGGCAATGCCGCCCTCTTCCACCAGGCCGAAATCACCGGGCAGGTCGGGCGCATCGAGCCCGAAGCGGCAGACTCGGCGAGCCGCCACCTTGGCCGCGCGGCCACGCCCTTGTTTGACCAGCAGCGGCTGCGGCAGCATCGCTTCGACCAACGCGTCGTCGCGGTTGATCACCATCAGCGCTTGCGTGCCGAAAATCTGCGCCTTGGCGCGACGGTAGGCCGCCATGTCGCCATGCCAGTCGAGGTGGTCTTGCGTCACATTCAGCACGGCAGCCGCGGTGGGTTCGAAACCGGTCACGCCGTCCAGCTGAA
Organism: Burkholderiales bacterium; assembly: GCA_947450745.1. Taxonomy (GTDB): domain Bacteria; phylum Pseudomonadota; class Gammaproteobacteria; order Burkholderiales; family Burkholderiaceae_C; genus Paucibacter_A. The sequence continues at coordinate 124 of CANFYD010000542.1, read as the reverse complement.
AGCTCGACAACTCCAGCACCCAGACTTGCGGCAAATGCGGGTGATCGGGCGGTGGCGGTGGGGGCGGCACCAGCGGCGGCAGATCGACCTCGAACGGGGTGTCGTCTGCGGCGTCTTGCAAAAC
>CANFYD010000541.1 GCA_947450745.1 Burkholderiales bacterium | reverse complement strand
CGGGGGTTGCTTGCATTCTGATCGACGAGGCGCAGTGTTTGCTCAAGGCTCAGGTCTGGGCCTTGCATGAGCTGGCTCACATGCAAAATTTGCCTGTCATCTGCTACGGCCTGCGTACGGATTTTCTGGGGGAATTGTTCCCAGGCTCGGCCACTCTGTTGGCCCTAGCCGATGAGATGGACGAAATGAAAACCATTTGCGATTGTGGCCGTAAAGCCACAATGAATATGCGTGTCGATGCCCACAACCGCAAAGTCACGGCGGGTGAACAAGTCGAAATTGGTGGGAATGCCCGGTATCGCGCGGTTTGCGGCCGTTGCTTCAGGCTGGCCTGAACGGTTGCGGCACCCAGCCCCCGAAGGGGCCGGAGCCAGCACTCAAGCCTTGGTCATCTGCGCGTCGAGTTCCTTGCAGGACGGCGAACAGACTGGTTGAGATTTGCCCAAAAGTTTCTTGGACTTGAGCATGGCGCGCGGGCGGTGCTTACCGCACAAAAAGCACGACATGGTTGCGGCACCAAAAGATGAGGTCGCCGCGAATGGCGAGCCCGGTGCTTTAGATCGGTAGCGCAGACCATCAGCTTCGATGGTCGTTTTAGTACTGTCCTTGGCCACGTCGGTCCTGATATTGAGTTGGAGAAAGCCAGCACTCCGGGCCACTAGGATTCAGTTCAATCCACGCAGCAAGCCAGTGCTAACCTCGCTATTTTCCACTATCTGACGCAGCCCACCTAATCCGCGCGCCATTAAGCCTCGCCAACGAGGGAGGAGATTCCCTGAATTGCTCTGAAATTCAGCTCGATTTCGCCCCTCCAACTTACAAGCTTAGCGCCCGGTGAAGTCCGGCACACGCTTCTCCCGCCAAGCCGCAACGCCTTCTGCCAAGTCTTGCGAAGCGCTTGCGACGGCGATATCGCTGCGCAAGGCTGAGACGTCCAGCGCACCGCGCGCAAACGCATTCAAGTGTTTTTTCATGCCGAGCAATGCCAGCGGTGCCATGGCCAGCAAGCGCTCGGCCAGCGCGTCACCAGCCAACTCAAGCGCCGCAGAATCAGGTAGCAGTTGATCCAGGAAACCGCTGCTCAGCATGTCTTCGGCGGCCAGCGTTTGCCCAGCCAACAAAATACGCTTCGCCCAAGACACTCCGAGCCGCGTGACGTAGCGCTCCAGGCCGCCCTGGTAAAAGTGCAGGCCCAAGCGGGCAGCGGGAACGAACATTTCGCAAGCGCTCACGCCAAGACGAAAATCGCAAGCCAGTGCCAAATCAGTGGCTCCGCCGTAAACGCCACCCTGAATTTTCGCAATCGTGATGGGTCTTGCGGCCTCCCAGGCATTGGCCAATTGCTCGAACAAGCCGGCAGCATCGACACCCGGCACCGCCGTGATATTGAAGCCGCTGCAGAAGTGTCGCCCCTCCCCTGCCAATAGCAGCACCCGCACTTCTTCTCGCTGGTTGATCTGATCGAGTTGATCGCGCAAGGTTTGCAGATCGCCAAGTTCCAGGCGGTTTGCTAGGCGCGCACGACGCAAAGTGATGCGAGCAAGCGCACCGTCCAATTCAAGCAAAGGGGCAAGGCCGGGCATGGTGATGTGAAAGAGTCAGCAGCCCTGCAGCATAGTGCGCCGCGAGGAGCATCACGTAGAGCACCGCAAAGGGCATCTCGAAGTCGGCCGAAGCCTCGAAACACTCTCGACCGACTGGTCGGACGAAACTTTATTCACTTTGTCAATGCGGCGCTGTACTGAGGGTATTTTTGACAGTTTTGATTAGAGTGGCAGTCAACGTGACCGTTTTGGAGCAATGCCCCGCCATGGATTTCTCAATTGCCAGCATCTTGATGCTTGATGGCCTCACCAACGGGTCGATTTACGCCCTGCTGGCTCTGGCCACCGTGCTTGTCTTCGTCGTAACGCGAGTGATTTTTATCCCTCAAGGCGATTTTGTCGCTTTTGGTGCGCTGACCCTGGCGGGCTTGCAGCTTGGCAAGACGCCGGGCACGGTAGCCTTTTTATTGGCCATGGCTGGGCTGGTAGCGGTGCTGGATCTGGTGGCCGGCCTGCGCGAAAGCAAACCGCTGGGTCGCTTGGTCGCAGCAGTACTGCGGGCAGCTACACCGCCCATCGGCATTGGACTGCTCGCCCTGTGGGCCGCGCCACAACAATTTCCACTGGTATTGCAAGTCCTGTTGACCCTCGCCATCGTCACCGCCATGGGACCGCTGATCTACCGCCTGGCTTACCAGTCGCTGGCGGACGCCTCGGTGCTGGTGCTGTTGATCGTCTCGGTGGGCGTGCATTTTGCGCTGACCGGCTTTGGCTTGCTGTTCTTTGGGGCCGAGGGCTCACGCAACCCGAGCTTCTGGGATGCCAGCTTCACGCTTGGGCCCTTGTTGATTTCAGGCCAGACCTTGATCATTCTGATGACCTCGATAACCTTGATTGTGGTGCTGTGGCTATTTTTTGAACGCAGCCTGTACGGCAAGGCGCTGCGAGCCACCGCAGTCAATCGGCTCGGTGCTCGCTTGATGGGCATTTCCAGTACCTCGGCGGGCAAGCTTTCGTTCGGACTGGCCGCTTTTATTGGGGCGTTGTCTGGCGTACTGATCAGTCCGACAACCACGATTTTCTATGACAGCGGGTTCTTGATTGGACTCAAAGGCTTCGTTGCGGCCGTCTTTGGCGGTTTGGCCAGCTACCCCGGCGCTGCGCTTGGCGCTGTGCTGGTCGGTCTGCTGGAATCGTTCAGTAGCTTCTGGGCCAGCGCCTTCAAAGAAGTCATCGTCTTCACCTTCATCCTGCCGGTCTTGCTATGGCGCTCGATGCGCGATCCGCATACGGAAGAACATTGAACCTGCCAGAAAATGAACATGCGCAAACTTCTACCCCTGCTGGGCTTGGCTTTGCTGTTTGCACTGCCGCTGCTGCCAGTACCCGAGTTCTGGATCACTCAACTCAACTACATCGGCATGTTTGCCCTGGTCAGCTTGGGGCTGGTACTGCTGACCGGCGTTGGGGGCTTGACCTCCTTCGGTCAAGCCGCCTTCGTCGGCCTGGGTGCCTACTCCACTGCCTTGTTAAGTACCCACTACGGGCTTTCACCGTGGCTAGGCTTGCTCGTCGGCCTGTCCATCACGGCAGGAGTCGCTTTGTTGTTGGCCTTTTTGACTTTGCGGATGTCCGGGCATTACCTGCCGTTGGCTACCATCGCCTGGGCCTTGAGTCTGAATTACACGATGGCGAACATGGAGTTCCTCGGGAAATATGACGGCATTCTGGG
>CANFYD010000540.1 GCA_947450745.1 Burkholderiales bacterium | reverse complement strand
ATCGCGCTGCTTTACGGCGTGACGGGCACGCTGAACATGGCCGATCTGGCGCAAAAGCTGCCGCAGGTGCCTGCCAGTGACCGCGGCCTGCTGCACGCCGGGGCCGCCGTGTTGGCCGTGGCCTTCTTGGCCAAGGCCGCGCTGTGGCCCCTGAACTTCTGGCTGCCGCCGGCCTACGCCGCCGCCAGCGCGCCGGTGGCGGCGCTGTTCAGCGTGCTGACCAAAGTGGGCGTCTACGCGGTGCTGCGGCTGTGGACGCTGTGCTTTCCGGCCACCGCCGGCGCTTCCGCCTTGTTCGGCAGTGAGGTGCTGATCTGGGGCGGGCTGCTGACGCTGGGCTTTGGTGCCATCGGCATGATGGCCTCGCAGCAGCTGGGGCGCTTGGCCGGCTTCAGCGTCATCGCCTCGTCCGGCACGCTGCTGGCGGCCATCGGTTTTGATGAGCCGGGCCTGAGCGCCGGCGCACTGTTCTATCTGGTCAGCTCCACGCTGGCCGCTTGCGCCCTGTTTTTGCTGGTCGAATTGATCGAGCGGGCGCGCCAAGTCGAGGTGGACCCGCCGCTGCCGGAGGACAGCGACGACCGCCTGCCGTTCTACCTTGACGGCGAGCCGCCACTCGGTGCCAACCTCGATGACGAGGAGGAAGCGCTGATTGGCCGCGCCATTCCCGGTGCCTTGGCCTTTCTCGGCTTGGCCTTCATGCTGAGCGCGCTGGTGGTGGCGGGGCTGCCGCCGTTGTCCGGCTTCATCGGCAAGCTGGCGATGTTGCAGGCCGTGCTGGATGTGCTGGGAGTGCGCGGGAGCGTGGCCGCCGGTGCGGCTGTCGGTACCTTGGCCAGCACGGCAGGCAGCACGGCAGGCTGGACGTTTTTTGTCCTGCTGATCGTCTCCGGTCTGCTCTCCGCCACCGCGCTGATGCGCGTGGGCATTCGCAACTTCTGGGCCCCGCAGGATCGGCCGGCGCCGCGCTTGCGCGTGGTCGAGACCTTGCCGATTGCGCTGCTGCTCGGGGCCTGCCTGCTGCTGGTGGCGCAGGCCGAGACGGTGCTGGGCTATATGCGGGCTACCGCCGCTGATCTGCATCAACCCGGCCGCTACATCGCGGCCGTGATGGCGGCTCAGCCGCGGGCGCAGCAGGTGTCGATCGAGCCGATCACCTTGCCGCTGTCGCAGTCGCTCAGATCACCTGCGGCCGATGTCGATGTTGATGCCGGTGCCGCAGCGGCCACGCAAACCACGCAAGCTCCCTCCGCCCCCACCCAAGGAGGCCCACCATGAAGCGCCTGCTGCCGTCGCCCCAGCTTTCGCTCGGGCTGTTCCTGCTGTGGCTGCTGCTCAACCAGAGCCTCAGCCTGGGCCACCTGCTGCTGGCGGCACTGGTGGCCGTGGTGATACCGCTGCTGATGGCACCGCTGCGTCCTGTGGGTGGACGCTTGCGCCGGCCTGGGGTGTTGTTGCGCTTGGTCGCGGTGGTCGGGTTCGACGTGGTGGTGTCGGGCTTGAGCGTCGGGCGCGGTGTGCTGGGCTCGCGGCGGCGCATGCCGCAGGGGCGCTTCGTCATCGTCCCGCTGGCGCTGCGTGATGTGCACGCGCTGGCCGCATTGGCCATGATCACGGCGGTGGTGCCGGGCACCGTCTGGTCCGAATTGGCCCCCGACCGCAGCGCGCTGCTGCTGCATGTGTTCGACCTGCCGGGCAGCGATGTCGATGCCGAGGGCGAGAGTGTTGCCGGCGAGGCGGCCTTCATCGCCCGCTACAAACACCGCTACGAACGGCCCCTGCTGGAGATTTTTGAATGAGTCCGCTGCTGTCTGTTTCGATCAACATCACCCTGGTGCTTTACCTGCTGGCGATGCTGCTGGGCCTGCTGCGCATGCTGCGCGGGCCGAGCTCGCAAGACCGGGTGCTGGCGCTGGACTTCATCTTTGTCGTCGCGATGCTGGTAATGCTGGTGCTGGCCATCCGCTACAACAGCACCATGTACTTTGAAGGAGCGCTGCTGATGGCCTTGTTCGGCTTCATCGGCTCGGTCGCCTTGGCCAAGTTTTTGCTGCGCGGCGAGGTGATCGAATGAGTGACTGGCTGGTGGCCGGCCTGCTGCTTTTCAGCGGCCTCGTGGCACTCACCGCCGCCATCGGCCTGTGGCGGCTGCCCAATTTTTTCTTGCGCATGCATGCACCGGCGCTGGTCTCCACGCTGGGCGCCTGGGTCGTCACGCTGGCGTCCATCGTGTACTTTTCGGCCCGCGACGGCAGCCTCGCCCTGCACGTGTGGTTGATCATCATCTTGCTGTCCATCACCGCGCCGGTCACGACGATGGTGCTGGCCCGCGCCGCGCTGTTCCGCCGCCGCCAAGCCGGCGACCCACTGCCCCCGCCGCTGCGCAACCGGGGCAGTTGAACAACGAAGCCTCCGGCGCGCTGCTTTCGGTGCGGGGCATTGACGAATAACAATGGACGGGCGCGGCTTGTATTCACAGTCGGTTGTGTTTTCGACAACCCACCTTGCATAGGAGAACAGCATGGCAATAGGTCAAGAACTCTCATCCATCGACTTCCAGTCAATGATCGGCGGGCCGCTGAATGCGGTGGTCAGGGCGCAGGCGCAATCGGCGCAAACCTCGGTCGATTTCATCAAGAGCGTCGGCTTCAATGCGCCGGACGCTGCGAACGACCCCGGCAAGCCGACGATGGTGACTTTTTCTTACGACAAGCCGATCGAAACGAAGGACGCGGCCGGGGTGATCACGGTGACGCCGACCAAGTTCAACCTGACCGTCCCGATCCTGACGATGTTGCCCATCCCCTACCTTCGGGTGGAAGAGGTGACGATAGATTTCAACGCCAAGATCAACTCGGTGGTCGAGTCGACCAGCGCGTCCTCGTCCGAGTTGGCCGCGTCCTTGGCCGTCAAGGCGGGCTGGGGCCCGGTGTCGGCCGAGCTGAAATGCAGCTACAGCAACAAGAAATCTTCTTCAGCCACCGACAAGACCGAGCGCACCTACAGCCTGATCATTCACGTCCGGGCGGTGCAGGACGAATTGCCGGCAGGCCTGGAAAAGCTGCTGGGCGTGCTGGAAAACAGCATCAAGGAAGTCAAGGCTGCTTGAGCCCGGGTCCGCAGCGGCGGCGACTGAGTTTGCGACTGCGACTGCAACTACGACCACGACTGTGGATTTGGCGACAGCCGCCGCTCACGCTGTCGGCCTTGCAAAGTTGGTGGCGATGGATGCCGATGTTTGATGTCTTTGACGCTGTGGCGGGAGAGTTTTGATGGCAGATCT
>CANFYD010000539.1 GCA_947450745.1 Burkholderiales bacterium | reverse complement strand
TGCGGCCGCCTTGCAGCCGCCGATCCTTCTGCCGCGCAGACTCCTAGGTGACTCCTCAGCCGCTCGACCGTCAGATCGATGAAATTGCGGGCCTTCTGCGAGGCGTGCCGCCCCTCGCGGTGCAGCACGTGCACTGGCAGTGCGGGCGGCTCGAATTCACTCAGCACTGGCCTGAGTCGGCCGTCGCGCACGTGCGTGGCCACTTTGTAGGTGAGCACCTTGGTCAGGCCGAAGCCGGTCAGCGCAGCCGCGATCGCCGTGTCACCGGTGGTCGTGATCATGCGCGGATGGAGCTTGACGACGCTGGCACTGCCAGCGCTTGAAAAACGCCATTCCGAAGTGGATGTCGCTCCGCTGGCCGCAATGATCACGTGGTTCTGAAGATCGTCAGGCGATGTCGGTGTGCCGTGCTTGTCCAAGTACGCCGGTGATGCATAGACCCGCAACGGTATCTTGCCGACCCTGATCGCCTGCATCGAAGAATCAGGCAACTCGCCAATGCGGACCGCAATGTCAACGCCTTCGTCAAGCATGTTGACGAGCCGGTCCATGAACCAGCAGGACACGTTCACCTCAGGGTACAAGCTTAGATACTCGGTCACGACCGGGGTGACGTATAGCGCGCCGAAGCCGACGGGTGCCGTGATCGTGAGTCGCCCCCGCGGCGCTGTGTGCAGGCCGCCCACGGACTCGTCGGCCTTGGCGAGCTGCTCCAGGATCAAGCGGCAGTCGTCCGCAAAGATCGCTCCCGCTTCGGTGACGCGCACCACCCGCGTGGTTCTTGTCAGCAGCCTCACGCCCAAGTGAGCTTCCAACTCGTTGACGGCCCGCGTGACGGCCGGGGGAGAAACATCGAGCTTGCGCGCAGCGCCCGCGAAGCCGCCAGTGTCCACGACCGTCACGAAGATGTTGATCAACTGCAGGCTGTCCATTTCTTCCTTTGAACGTAACGGTCTGTTGGATTCCGCGCTGATTCTCATGCCGGACGGGTTCGTCGACAGTCCTCTCATTCACTGCAAACGTAGTGAATGCCAGCCAAGCCAGTTGGCTACCTTACTCAACGATCTCAAAGGAATCCATCATGTCCCGACTCAGTATCCCCACCGTTGAAACTTCGCCCGAAGCCTCCAAGCCGCTGCTGGCGGCCGTGAAACAGTCGCTGGGCGTGGTGCCCAACCTGATGAAGCTGGTGGGCCACAGCCCTGCCGCGTTGGAAGGTTATCTCTCGCTCAATGGTGCACTGGCCAAGGGCACGCTGGACGCCAAGCTGCGCGAACGCCTCGCTCTGGCGGTGGCCGAGTTCAACGGCTGCGACTACTGCCTGTCGGCGCACGACTACCTGGGCCGCCATGTCGCCAAGCTCAGCGGCCATGAAATCGACGCCGCCCGCGACTTTCATTCAGAAGACGTCCGAGCCAACGTCGCGCTGCGCTTTGCCCGCCGTGTGGTCGAGCTGCGCGGTCGGGTCTCCGACACCGATCTGGCGACGCTGCGCAACGCCGGCTTCGACGAAGCCGCCACGGTCGAGATCGTCGCCACGGTGGCGCTGAACGTGCTGACCAACTACGTCAACAACGTGGCGCAAACCGATATCGACTTCCCCAAGGTGACGGCAAAGTCTGTGGCCTGATCGAACCCCGAGCGAATGAATGGTTGCGGAGGCCACGTGAAGGCGAACATCACCCGAGTCACACGGTGGGTCGCCAACACGTCGCCCTCCGTTCTAATTGCACTTGCGCCGGCCATCTTGGGCCGATGAGGAGAGAACACACATGACACAAACAGCCGAGTCCGCCCGCCCACCGCTGCCGCCGTTCACCGCCGAGTCGGCCGCGCAGAAGGTGAGGTTGGCCGAGGACGGGTGGAACAGCCGTGATCCGCAGCGGGTTGCGCTGGCCTACACACCTGACAGTCGCTGGCGCAACCGTGCCGAATTTCCGGTCGGGCGCGGCCAGATCGCCGAGTTGCTCGTGCGCAAGTGGGCCCGTGAACTGGACTACCGCCTGGTCAAGGAGTTGTGGGCTTTCACCGCTGATCGGATCGCAGTTCGCTTTGCGTATGAATGGCACGACGATGCAGGCAACTGGTATCGCTCGTATGGCAACGAGAACTGGGAGTTTGATGCTCAGGGCCTGATGGCCGTGCGCCATGCCAGCATCAACGACCGGCCGATTGCCGAGGCGGAGCGCCTGTTTCACTGGCCGCTGGGCCGCCGCCCGGACGGCCATCCCGGCTTGAGTGAGCTGGGGCTGTGATCAGCGCGCCCATCGGTGCCAGTGCATTCCTTGCCGTGAGCATTTCAGGGCGCGAGCGGCTTGGTGGGGGATCAAGGCATCGGCAGTTGACGGACACCGCTGCTGCATCGTTCACGAGGCATTCAGTTTTCTACCTCTGACTTGGGCCGCTTCGGTGGGGGCCGTCAGCCGCCGCCCGGCCGCACGCTGAGTACGGTCGCTGCGGCTTTTTCGTACGCGCTGGCCAATTGCAGCAAAGCCAACTCGCCCTGCGGTTTGCCTATCAGTTGCAGGCCCATGGGCAGGCCAGCGGCGTTGAAGCCAGCCGGCACGCTGATGCAAGGCAAGCCGGCGAAGGTGGCGTAGATGACGACCTCCATCCAGCGGTGGTAAGTGTCCATCGCTCGGCCGGCAATGTGTTGAGGCCAGCGCTCTGCGGCGTCGAAAGGCCAGACCTGGGCCGAGGGCAAGGCGAGCACATCGTGTTGCTCGAACAGGGCCAGCATCTGCTGGTGGAAGCTGCTGCGCTGAGCGCTGGCGGCCAAGGCTTGGGCGGCGCTGAGGTTGTGGGCCTGCTCGTACTCCCACAGCGCTTCGGGTTTGATCAGGGCGCGGTTGTCGGGGTTGGCGGCCAGATAGGGGGCGATGCGGGCGGCCACCAGCCAGCGGCGCCAGACCAGCCAAGCCTGCCAGACCTCGGCCGGGGCTAAGCCGAGACCGTTCCCGATGTGTTGCGGAGCGACCGCGCAGCCGCAGTCATCTTCCAGTCGCTTCAGGCCTTGCTCGCAGACGGCCAGGACGCCGGGCTCCATCGCCAGATAGCCGGCTAAGTCGCCCAGCCAGCCGACGCGGATCTTGCCGCTGTCGGTGGCGGCGGGCTGGTCGAGCCGGGCCGCAAAGCATTCGTGCCCAGGCAGCGACAACGGCACGCGAGCGTCGTATCCGGACTGCACGTCGAGCAGGTGGGCGACGTCCAGTACGGTGCGGCCCATCGGGCCTTCGGTGCCCATTTGCGCCACCCAAACGTCTTGCGCCGGCCACAGCGGCAC
>CANFYD010000538.1 GCA_947450745.1 Burkholderiales bacterium | reverse complement strand
ATCCTGCGTGCCGGTGATGGTTTCCTTCGGGTGGTATCTGAAGTCGTGCCAGATGCTGACGGCCGGGTAGCCGCTGTGTTGTTCACCCAGCGCCGAGAAGCGCTTGTAGGCCCACAAGTCCTCGGGAATCATCTCGTCATCGCCCTGCGTGCCCATCGGCCGCAGGATCACGCCGCTGTGCGTGTGGTAACTGATGGCCGCGCCGATGTTCGGGTGCGCCACGATGAAGTCCACCATCGCCCGCACCTCGGGCTCGCTGGTCGGGTAGGGGCCGGCGCCGGGTTGCTTGACTTCCTGCCGCCAGGCGCTGGGGAAGTTGCGGTTCAGGTCCAGCCCTTCGCGATCCTTGTTGACACTGACTTGCAAGCCGTCGTGGTTCTTGATGAAGCCTTCCGGGATCAGGCGGAAGTATTCGCCGCCAAATTCGCCTGGCTCGCGCGCCACCAGCAAACGCGGCTCGCGCGCATGCTTTTTGTAAGTGCCATGCGGGTCGGGCACCCGCATGCTGAGGATGCGACCGTCGCCGTCCACATCCTCCGGCGTCAAGCCTTCGACCGGCTGTTCGTCGTAAGGATAGGGCCGGGTGGACGAGCGGATGTGGCGCGGCCGGTCGGCCAGGGCCAGCTCGGCCCCGTCCGGGTTCAAGCGCGGCACCATGTAGATGACCCGGCTGTCGAGCAGATGCGTGACTTGCCGGCCGGTCTCATCGCCGGCACCGTAGTGCTGCATCAAATGGTGCAGGTAATACAAGCAAGTGGTGGAGGCGGTCAGCTCGGCGGCATGGATGTTGCCGTCCAGCCAGAAGGCCGGTTTGTCCACGTCGGCGCCGGTGGCGGTGTTGGTCAGCACCAGTACCCAGATGTCGCGACCCTCGAAGCTTTTGCCGATGGACCGCACCGACACCAAGTTAGGTCTGGCCTCGGCGTAGGCAAACAGCAGTTGGGTCAGTGGCTCGAAACGGTAGAACTCGTCAAAACTGGGGGTCGGGAGGGCGGCCATGGGATCTCTGAGGTTTGCTGTGCGGGTGATTGTGCCTAAAGCGCCCAGGCTCCTAGCCCCGCAGTTCGTTTTGCCTCTTGATAAGTCACTGCTCGAACAACTCACCACCGACAAACACTTTCAACTCGCCCGGCGCGAAGGCGATCCAGGGCTCGTCCCGCGTCAGCGGCTCGGTGGCGATGAGGGCAACGCGGTCTTGCGCGGTGGTTTGCGCGGCAAAGTCCACGCTCAGGTCTTCATCCTGCAATTGCGCACGTCCGAACGGGTGGCGGCGCAGCAGGTAATGCAGATGGGTGGAGCCATGCGCCCACAGCGCTTGGCCGTTCGACAGCAGCATGTTGAAGGTGCCAAACGCGTTCAGTTGCGGCAGCAACTCGCGCAGCGTGCAGCTCAGCTCGGCAATGCTGGGCACATCGCAATGCGCTTTGGCCAGCTCCTGCATCAGCCAACAAAAAGCGCGCTCGCTGTCGGTCTGCCCGACCGGCCGGAAGGCCGCGTGCAGCCGGGGCTGAAAGTCCAACAAGTTGCCGTTATGCGCAAACACCCAGTAGCGCCCCCACAGCTCGCGCTGGAATGGGTGGGTGTTCTCCAGCGCCACCAGGCCTTGCGTGGCCTTGCGGATATGGGCGATGACCTGGTCGCTCTTGATCGGGTAGTCCTGCACCAGTTTCGCCAGCGGCGAGACGCGTGCGCTGTGATGGTCGACAAAATGGCGCAGCCCCCGGCCTTCGAAAAAAGCGATGCCGAAGCCGTCCTTGTGTTCTTCGGCACGCGTCGCCAGCCCGGTGAAGCTGAACATCACATCGGTCGGCGTATTGGCATTCATGCCGAGTAGTTGGCACATGGTTACAGCCCTTTTAGCCAAAAAAGACGCGTGAAAACCCTTTCAGGCTGATCAGGTTGCCGGGGTTGCTGGTCTCGTTGAGGACACCGCTCATGCGCTTCAGCAGACGCGGGCTGCGCTGGGCGCGCCAGATCAGCAGGTCGACCAACCAGGGGTGGGCATTGACTTGGTTGGCGCGCTCGTACAGGTCGAACTTGGGCTTCAGGGCGGTCAGGCTGCGCTCATAGTTTTCGCGTACCTGCGCGTCGCTCAAGCCGCTGCGGCGGCCGGCCAGCAGGGCGTCGGCGGCCAGCATGCCGGTTTCCATCGCCTTGCCGATGCCCTCACCGGTGAAGGAGTAGGTGCTGCCAGCGGCTTCGCCGGTGGCCAGCAGGCCGGGGCGGCTCCAGCGCGCACCGGTCAGCGTGCAGCGCAGCGGCGCACCTTTGAGCTCACCCAGCAACTCGCCCTCGCGCATCAACTCGGCGGCCGGCGGATAAGTGGCGACGAAGGCGTCAAAGATGCTGCGCAGGTTCAATTCCTTCTTGCTGCCCTTGCCGCCGACGGCGCTGTGGCTGTCGGTCACGCCGACGCCGATGTTGAAGCAGCCATCCGGGGCCGGGAAGATCCAGCCATAGCCGGGCCGCACCGCGCGGCTCCACACCACATCCATCGCCTTGAGGCGGCCGACCATGCTGGGCGCGCGCACATAGCCGCGCAAGGCCACGCCGCTGGGCGTGTGGCGCTCGCACAGCTTGGCCGCAGTCAAGGCCCTAGGGATCGCGCCAGTGGCCAGAATGACCCAGTCGGCGCGCAGCTCCTGCACCTCGTCACCCGATTTGATCAGCGCCCCGACGACGCGGCCCTGTGCGTCTTCCAGCGGGCTTTCAAACCGAGCCGGTGCCACGAACTTGGCGCCGGCGTCTTGCGCCGCCTGGCACAAGATGTCGTCCAGCACGCGGCGCGGCAGCACGGCCAAATGCCCCGGCACTTCGATGCGCCCGCCACGCGGCCCGACGCAAGCCACATGTGCCACCGCTTGCGCCCGTGCCATCACCCTCTCCAGCAGGCCCAGCCGAGCCAGGGCGGTATGGGCATCCGGGATCAGTCCATCCCCACAGATCTTGTCGCGCCCCTGCGGCTGCTGGTCGATCAAGACCACGTCGACACCGGCCTGTGCCAGCACCTGCGCACAAGCCGAGCCCGCCGGGCCGGCGCCAACGATCAAGACCTCGCAGCGGGTGGGCAACTGCGGCTGATCGGGGCGGATTTCGGGCATTGGGGGCTCCTGGTTTTGAAGGCGCGATTCTCGCAGCAAGCCAAAGACATCGAACGCTGCTGTTCACACCGAGGCGACGCAGGATGGTTTTCAAATCGATCCTAAATGCCCTCGAAATTGCCACTGGTTGTTACCCGAGTTGTTGCAATTCAGCGACTGCAAGGGCTTGCAATTTAGCCCGGTGCGT
>CANFYD010000537.1 GCA_947450745.1 Burkholderiales bacterium | reverse complement strand
CGAGCGCTTGTTGGTGAACAGGTATTCCAGCGGGTCCTCGATGGTGAGGATGTGGCCAGCCATATTCAGGTTGCGCTCTTCCAACATCGACGCTAGCGTGGTGCTTTTGCCGGTGCCGGTGGCCCCCACCATCAAGATCAGGCCGCGCTTTTCCTGCACCAGTTTGCCCAGCATCGGCGGCAAATTCAGTTGCTGCAGCGACGGGATGAGGTGGGGAATATGGCGAAACACGCCGGCAATGCTGCCGCGCTGCCGAAAGCCGGACAAGCGAAAGCTGCCGACCTTGGCAATCGCTACCGCCATATTCAGCTCGCCGATTTGGTCGAGCTCGGCCAGTTGCGCCGCTGTCAGCACCTCGGCGATCAGTTGGCGCGGTTGCGACGGCGTCAGCACTTGGTCGCTCATTGGCGTGACCTCGCCGTTCAGGCGGATCAGCACCGGCATATTGGCCGACAGGTAGACGTCGGACGCCCCCCGCTCGGCCATCATGCGCAAGATGCGCTCCATATTCCCTGACATGTTTACCCCTCGTCCGATGGGTACATCTTCCGATCCCCAGAGGGGATGGCCATCCGCTGGATGGCGCGGGCGCGCTTGGGGCGGCCCGGCGCTGTGCCCCTCGTTGAATGCAACATGCCTATCGCGCTCAAAATTGTGATCAGGCGCGCAGCAAGTCGTTGATGCTGGTCTTGGCGCGGGTCTGGGCGTCGACGCGCTTGACGATGATGGCGGCGTACAGGCTGTGGCTGCCGTCGGCGGAGGGCAGCGAGCCGCTGACCACGACCGAGCCCGACGGGATGCGGCCATAGCTGACTTCGCCGGTGGCGCGGTCATAGATCTTGGTGCTTTGGCTCAAGTAGACGCCCATCGAGATGACCGAGTTTTCCTCGACGATCACGCCCTCGACCACTTCCGAGCGGGCCCCGATGAAGCAGTTGTCTTCGATGATGGTCGGGTTGGCCTGCAGCGGTTCCAGCACGCCGCCAATACCGACGCCGCCGGACAAATGCACGTTCTTGCCGATCTGCGCGCAAGAGCCGACGGTGACCCAGGTGTCGACCATGGTGTTTTCATCGACGTAGGCGCCGATGTTGACGTAGGACGGCATCAGCACCACGTTCTTGCCGACAAAAGCACCGCGCCGCGCCACGGCAGGCGGCACCACGCGCACGCCGGTGGCGCGAACTTCGTCCTCGGACATGCCGCTGAACTTGGTCTGCACCTTGTCGAAAAAGGTCAGGTCGCCGGCCGTCATCAAGCGGTTGTCGTTCAAGCGGAAGGACAGCAGCACCGCTTTCTTGATCCACTGGTGCACGGTCCACTGGCCGACAGCCTGACGCTCGGCCACACGCAGGCGGCCGCTGTCCAGCTCGTTCATCACATGCTCGACGGCTTCGCGCACATCGGGGGCGTTGACGGCGTTCAGTGTGGCGCGGGCATCCCAGGCCAGGTCTATCGTCGATTGCAGGTGTTGTGTCATGTGAGAACTACTCAAAGGGATTGGAGGTAAGCGGCGATGCGATGCGCCGCTTCGAGACATTCGGACGTTGGCGCGACCAGCGCCAAACGGATACGCCCGGCACCGGGGTTCACGCCATGAGCCTCGCGCGCCAGCAGACTGCCGGGCAGCACGGCGACATTGTATTGACCCAGCAGACCGAGGGAGAAAGCGACGTCGTCCACCGCACCATCCGGTGCCGGGAAGTGGGCCGACAAACGCGCCGGCAGCGCCGCCCATAAATAGAAACCGGCGTCCGGCAGTGCCACCTCCAGATGCGGGCTCAACACCGGTGTGACAGCCGCAAATTTGTCCCGGTACTCGGCCCGGTTGGCCACCACATGGGCCTCGTCGTCCCAGGCGGCGATGCTGGCCGCCTGCACGATGGGGCTCATCGCGCTGCCGTGGTAGGTCCGGTAGAGCAGGAACTGCTTGATGATGGCCGCGTCGCCCGCCACAAAACCGGAGCGCAGGCCCGGCACATTGGAGCGCTTGGACAAGCTGGTGAAGGCGATCAGGTTGCGGAAATCGCTGCGGCCGAGCGCCGCTGCCGCTTCCAGGCCACCGAGCGGCGGCTCGTCGCGGAAGTAAATCTCCGAATAACACTCATCCGACGCAATCACGAAGCCGTAGCGGTCGGACAGCTCGAACAGCATCTTCCACTCGCTCAGCGGCATCACCGCGCCGGTCGGGTTGCCGGGCGAGCAGACGTAAAGCAGTTGCGTTCGGGCCCAGGTGGCGGCGTCGATCTGCGCCCAGTCGGCGGCATAGTTGCGGGCCGGGTCGCTGTTGGCAAAAGCAGTTTGCGCGCCGGCCAGCAAGGCCGCGCCTTCGTAGATTTGATAAAACGGATTCGGGCAAACAACGGTCGCACCGGGCTTTGTTGGGTCGATGACGGTCTGTGCCAGCGCAAACAGCGCCTCGCGTGAGCCGTTCACTGGCAGCACCTGACTCGCCGGGTCGAGTTGCAGCGCATAGCGGCGGCTGATCCAGCGGACTATCGACTCCCGCAACGCCGGCTCGCCGGCCGTGGCCGGGTAGGCCGACAAGCGCTTCAGGCTGGCCATCAACGCGTCGCCGATCAACTGCGGGGCCGGATGCTTGGGCTCACCAATCCCCAGGCTGATCGGGCGATAAGCCGGGTTGGCGACCACGCCGGCCGTCAGCGCGCGCAAACGCTCGAACGGGTAGGGATGGAGTTTGTCCAGCAGCGGGTTGTGAGGTGTGTTCATGGAGCGTTTCAAGGTCGATCAAAGCCAAAATCAAAGCCAGCCGATGCAACCGGCTTGGGCACATCGGCAGGCCAGTCGGCCTTCGTGGTGGGTGGTGCCGTAGCCGACGGTGATTTCTTCGCCGGCCGGAATGTCGCGCAAAGTGAAGAATGCTATCGCTCCGGCCTCGACCTGAATGCGCGCATTCGGCCGGCAGGAATGGTTGGTGAAGCGCATCGGGTCGGTCGAACGGGTGGCGTCGATGGCGCGGCTGGCCGACAACTCCACCAACATGATGCGGGCCCGCCCCTGTGCCCGCCGCCGCCCCTCGGCCACCGTGACCGCTTCACCGGTCAGCTCCCCCAACTTGGTCATGGCCGGCACCGCCGCGTCGGCAAACACACCAAACCCGTCGATGCGGCTGCGCCTCACTGTGACGTCAACCAGTTGATAGACGGGGTGGGAGGCCAGGGCCAAAAGCGGTTCAGCTCAGAGGACTGTGAATTCAGCGCAATAAGC
This sequence comes from Burkholderiales bacterium, assembly GCA_947450745.1. Lineage (GTDB taxonomy): Bacteria > Pseudomonadota > Gammaproteobacteria > Burkholderiales > Burkholderiaceae_C > Paucibacter_A. The sequence continues at coordinate 89 of CANFYD010000537.1, read as the reverse complement.
CGGACTCGAAGCCGTGCCCAGGCAGGTCGATCCGGGGCTGCGGCTTCCAGCCTTTTTTGCAGTGCTCGACCACCACGTTGGTGTAGATG
>CANFYD010000536.1 GCA_947450745.1 Burkholderiales bacterium | reverse complement strand
GGAGCCCTACCGCGCTTACGTCAGCGACAGGCTGGATCAGTCGCAACATGCGCAGGGCTATCTGACCCAGAGTGCCTTCACCGGGTTGGCGCAGACGCTGGCTTATCTAGCACCCTCGTTGCTGGTCTGGCTTGGCATGAACAAGGATGCGGTCAACGCCAGCAATATTCCTCACATCACCGTGGCGGCCTTCATGATCGGGGCGGTGTTTTCGTTCACCACCGTCTGGTGGTCGGTCAAGAAGGTGCCGGAGCTGCCGCTCAGCCGGGCGGAAGTGGCTGAGCTGTCCAGCCGCCCGCGGGGTTGGCGCGCAACGCTGGCCGAGATCTGGCAAGCCATCAAGGACATGCCGCCAACGATGCGCCAGCTTTGGTGGATGAAGCTGTTCCAGTGGTACGCCATGATGTGCTACTGGATTTACATCGTGCCGGCCTTGGCGCAGACGATGTTCGCCAGCGGCGATGCCAGCTCGCAGGGCTTTCGGGATGCCGGTTTGCTGAACGGGCAGATTGGTGGTTTCTACAATTTTGTGGCCTTCATCGCGGCCTTTGCGATGTTGCCCTTTACCCGCCGTTTTGGCCCGCAGCGCGTGCACGCGCTGTGCCTGACGCTGGCCGGCCTGGCGATGTGGGCGATCCCGGAGATCCACAACCGCTGGTTGCTGTTCGTGCCGATGCTGGGTATTGGCCTGGCTTGGGCCAGCATCATGGGCAACCCCTATGTGCTGCTGGCCGGCAGCATTCCGCCGGAGCGGGCGGGTGTCTACATGGGCATTTTCAATATGTTCATCGTCATCCCGATGCTGATCCAGATGCTGACGCTGCCGCTGATCTACCAAAGCCTGCTGGGCGGCCAACCGGCCAACGTGATTCGCTTGGCTGGCGGCCTGCTGTTCGTCGCGGCCTTGGCCGTGCTGCGGGTGCAAACCCGGCAAGCCCCGCAGGTCGCGGCCCAACGAGGCTGAAAGCGCGTCCCATCTCCTTTCACTTTTGAGGCCAGCATCCGCTGGCTTCAACACCCGCCATGAAAAATCAAATCCAACTGATCACCTACGTTGACCGCTTCGGCGGCGGCGGCATCCAACAAGTGCGCGAGCTGCTGCGCGGGCCACTGAAGGATGCGTTCGGCGGGGTCCATCTGTTGCCGTTCTTCTTTCCGATCGACGGAGCCGACGCCGGGTTCGACCCGATCGACCACACGCAGGTGGACCCGAGCCTGGGGGACTGGAGCGACATTCAAGCGCTGTGCCAGGACACCGAGGTGATGGCGGACGTGATCGTCAACCACATGTCGGCCGATTCGCCGCAGTTTCAGGATTTCTCGGAGAAGGGCGCTGCCTCGCGTTTTGCCGGCCTGTTCCTGACGCTGGATGCGGTGTTCCCGAACGGTGCGACCGAGCAGCAACTGTTGGCGGTGTATCGCCCGCGACCCGGCTTGCCGCTGACCTATGCCACGTTGAAGAACGGCGAGAAGAAAATCCTCTGGACCACCTTCACCGCCCATCAGCTCGACATCAATGTGCGCCACCCCGAGGGCCAAGCCTATCTGGACGGCATCTTGCAGCGCTTTGCCGCCAGCGGCATCCGCATGATCCGGCTCGACGCGGCCGGCTATGCGATCAAAAAGGCCGGTGACTCCTGCTTCATGATGGCCGAGACCTTTGCCTTCATCGCCGAATTTGCCGCTCGGGCGAAGGCGCTGGGCATGGAGGTGTTGGTCGAAATCCATGCCTATTACCAGCGTCAGATCGAGATCGCGCGCGCCGTCGATTGGGTCTACGACTTCGCCTTGCCGCCGCTGGCCTTGCACGCGTTCGCCTTCCAGACGGCCGAGCCGCTGAAGCGCTGGATCGCCATCCGGCCGCGCAATGCGCTGACGGTGCTGGACACGCACGACGGCATCGGCATCATCGACATCGGTGCCGATGCGCAGAGCCGCGACGCCTCACCCGGCCTGGTGCCGCCGGCCGAGCTGGACGCCCTGGTCGAGCGCATCCACGCCAACAGCCAGGGGCAGAGCCGCCAAGCCACCGGGGCTGCCGCCTCCAATCTGGATCTTTACCAAGTCAACTGCACCTTTTACGACGCACTGGGTCGCAACGATCGGGCCTATTTGCTGGCACGCGCGCTGCAGTTCTTCTTGCCCGGCGTGCCGCAGGTCTATTACGTCGGCCTGTTGGCGGGCCATAACGACATGGCGCTGCTGGCGCAATCCGCGGTTGGGCGCGATATCAACCGCCACCGCTACAGCGTGGCCGAGATCGAAGCCGAGCTGCAGCGTCCGGTCGTCGCACAACTGTTGCAACTGATGCGCTTGCGCAATCAGCACCCGGCTTTTGGGGGCGTCTTCGAGCTGCTGGAAAGCGACTCGCCCCAGCAGATCGCACTGCGCTGGCGCTGTGGGGCGGCCGAGGCTAGGCTGCGCATCGACTTCGCCACGCTGGTGCATGAGCTGGTCTTCACTGCCGTGGATGGGCCGGACTTGAGTCTGCAACTGGGCTGAAGGCGGGTGAATAGCGGGCCACCAGCAGCAGCGCTCAGCCCGCCGTCAGTAAAGGCAGCAACAATTCAAACTTCTTTTGTCACCGGATCACCATCATGTGGAAGATTTTTGTAGGTTTTGTCATCTTTGCAGCACTCGCACTTTTCATCATGAGCAAGGGCGGTGACATCGATATGGGTGGCGAAAAGCACGAAGTGGTCGTGCCTCATTCAGACGCTGCCAGCGCACCGGCTTCCGCTGCCTCGAACTGATCTGATTTGATGCTCGTCAAGCCCGCTGCAACGGCGGGCTTGTAGGCTGCGCGGCATGCGCAAGCTCCTTCGTAGTCTGGCGGGCAAGCTCGCCCTGATTCAAACCGCCTTTTTGATCTTGGCCTTGGCTGCGATCGCCATGACGCTGTGGGTGTCGTGGCAGTTGGAGGGCGGCGCTGGCGCGATCAATGAAGCGGGCCGCATGCGCATGATGGCTTATCGGCTGACGCTGTCGCAGCAGGCTGGCGAGCTGGCGGAGGTGAGCCGGGGCGTGCAGGAATTTGACGCGATGGTGATCAAGCTGCGCGACGGCGACCCCGGTCGGCCGCTGTTTGTCCCCGACAACAGCAACTGCCGCGAGCACCTGCTGCGGGTTCAACAAGCCTGGCCGGTCTTGCGCATCGCGTTGCTGCAAAACAGCCCAAGCCCGGTTTTGCGCACACAGACCGACACTTTTGTGGCCACTGTGGATCAACTGGTCACCGGCATTGAATCCACCATTGCCGCTCGCACGGCCTTGCTCGGCGGCTTGTGTTTTGGCCTGGTGCTGCTGGTGGTCGGTGC
>CANFYD010000535.1 GCA_947450745.1 Burkholderiales bacterium | reverse complement strand
GGCGCGCGGCTGGCCGATGTGGCCAATGTGCTGATCGGAGGCACCTTGGTCGGTGGTGCAGCGGCGTTCGCCAGCTACATCGTCGCTTAATAAGCATGAGCCGCACCATGCAATCCGAAGCCATCTACAAAGGCGCCACCCGCCCCGCCATGAAGCTGGGCATCCCGCTCGTGCCGCTGGTCGTGCTGTTCGGCAGCGGCATGCTGCTGATCATCTGGGGCGGCACGCTGCTGAGCTGGTGGGTCGCGCTGGCGGTGTTGTTGTCCGTCCTCCCGATGCTGGCCTGGATGCGGCTTGTGACGGCCAAGGACGATCAGCGCTTTCGGCAGATGTTCATCGCCATGAAGCTGCGTCTGCATGACCGCAATCGGCGCTTCTGGCATGCGCGCAGTTATGCGCCTACCCAATACCGAGGAGCCTGCGATGCTTGGCATGTTTAGAAACAGCGGTGCAGCCCATCGCCCACCCGGCTTGCTGCACAGGCCCCGTCACTGGGCCCAAGCCAAAACCGAGAATCCGCTCGCCCGGTTCATACCGTTTTCCTCGCTGCTCAGCCCGCACGACGTGATCACACGCGGCGGCGATTACTTGCGGGTCTGGCAGCTGGACGGCGTGGCGTTTGAATGCGCGGACGAGCAGCTGATTGCCGAGCGCCACGAGGCGCTGTGCAGCCTGCTGCGCAACCTCGCTGGCGGGCAATGGGCGGTCTGGACGCACCGCCTGCACCGCGCCGTCGCCGATGCGCTGACCGATCACGCAGCACCCGGGTTTGCCCGCGACCTGTCCGTCGCCTATCACGCGAAGCTGGGCGAGCGGCCGCTGATGAGCTGCGAGCTCTACCTGACCTTGCTGTACCGGCCGAACGTCTCGCGCCTGAGCCGCCTGCTGCAATCGACGCAGCGATCACGCGCCGCCATTGCACAAGCGCAGGCCGATGCCCTGCGGGTGATGGAGGAGCGCTCGGCACTGGTCGGGCGGGTGCTGCGCGGCTTCGGGCCGCAGTTGCTCGGCGCGCGCCAGAGCCGTGGGCGCAACTTCTCCGAAGTGGCCGAGTTCCTGGGCTATCTGGTCAACGGTTGCTGGCGCGCCGTTCCTCTGGCTGCCAGCCCGCTGTACCGGACGCTGCCCACCACCCGCCTGTGCTTCGGTGGCGACAAGCTCGAACTGCGACTGGGCGACCGCCAGCGCTACGCCGCCTTGGTGGACATCAAGGAATATGCCGACGCCGTCGAGCCGGGCATCCTGAACGCCCTGCTGTTCGAAGCCAGCGAGTTCATCGAGACCCAAAGCTTCTCCATCCTGCCTCGGCGTGAGGCCATGCACGCGCTTGAACTGCAGCGCGATCAGCTGATTGCCAGCGACGATGTCGTCGCCAGTCAAGTGGACGAGATGGATGTGGCGCTGAATGAACTCGGCGACGGTCAGTTCTGCATGGGCGAGTATCACTACAGCCTGCTGGTGTTCGGTGACAGCGTGGCCGACGCTGCTCGCCGCGCGGCAGAGGCCATCGGCGCGGTCGGCGAAGCGTCGAGCCTGCAGATGTCGCCGGTCGATCTGGTCGCTGACGCCGCCTGGTTCGCCCAGATGCCGGGCAACTGGCAATGGCGGCCACGGGAAGCGAAGCTGTCCTCGCGGGCCTTCGCAGCGCTGGCCAGTGGGCACAATTTTGCGCGTGGCAAGCGCGACGGCAATCCCTGGGGCGAGGCACTGGCACTGCTGCGCACGCCCTCCGGTCAGCCGTTCTACCTGAACCTGCACAGCAGCCCCCAGGGCGAAGACTCCGGCGACAAGAAGCTGCCCGGCAACACGCTGATCATCGGTTCCACCGGCGTCGGCAAAACGACGCTGGAGATGTTCCTGCTGACGCTGACGCGCAAGTGGACTCCTGCGCCGAGGCTGGTGCTGTTCGACCTGGACCGGGGCTGCGAGATCGCCATCCGGGCGCTCGGCGGCCGCTACTTCGCGCTGGAAGCGGGCCAGCCCACCGGCTGCAACCCGCTGCAGCGTGAACCGACCCCTGCCCGCCTCCAGTTCTGGGAGCAGTTGATCCGCACCTGCATCGCCACGCCGGCCCTGCCGCTGCTGCCTGCCGACGAGCGCGCCATCGCCGATGCCGTCCGGGCGGTGGCGCTGATGCCGGCCAGCCTGCGCCGCTTTTCGACAATACGGCAGAACCTGCCGAAGTCGGGCGAGAACAGCTTGCACCAGCGCCTGGGCCGCTGGTGCCAGGGTGGAGCGCTGGGCTGGGTGTTCGACGAGGCCGACGACCGCCTGCTGGACCTGCAGGCGGCATCGGTGATCGGCTTCGACACCACCGACTTCCTCGACCTCCCCGAGGTGCGCACGCCGGTGATGATGTATCTGCTGCAGGTGATGGAAGAGCTGGTCAATGGCGAACGGCTGATCTATGTGATCTCCGAGTTCTGGAAGGCCCTCGACCACGACATCTTCAGCGACTTCGCCAAGCAAAAGCAAAAGACCATCCGCAAGCAAAACGGCCTGGGCATCTTCGACACCCAAAGCCCGTCCGACGTGCTGCGCCACCCGATCGGCCGCACGATGATCGAGCAGAGCGTGACCAAGATGTTCCTGGCCAATCCGGAGGCGGTGCGTGAGGAATACATCGAGGGCTTCGGGCTCAGCGAAGCGGAGTTCGACATCGTTCGCAGCCTCGGTGCCCAGGGCGGCCGGCGCTTCCTGGTCAAGCAGGGACATGCCAGCGCGATCTGCGAGCTGGACCTCGCCGGGCTGGACGACTTCGTCACCGTGCTGTCCGCCACCACCGACAACATCGCCCTGCTCGACCGCGTGCGCGAACGACAGGGTGACGACCCACTTCAATGGCTTCCCGCTCTGCTGCGCGAGGTTCAAGATCGCAAATCCGCAACGTCAAGGAGAGTCGCATGAGAACCGTTCAACTCATCGTCGTGTTCGCATCCCTTGCGCTGGCTGCCTCAGCGGCCTCCGCGCAATTCGTCAAGGGGAATGAAGCCGTCAGGATCATGGCGGACGGCAGCAGGCGGGTCGAGACACCGCCGCTCCCCACAGCGACATTGGCCAAGCCTTGTCCGGCAGTCAATCCCGGATGTACGGCCAGTGGCTGGCGAATGGTCGAGACATCGGAGGGCATACGCGAATGCACGGAGATTTACGCCAGGCCAGGGACGTGCCGCGCTTCAACCTATGGCACTGAGAAGCGATCGCGATTGTGGATAGTCAAAACTGGTTCGCAGTGGATGCAGTGTCAATACCCGGACTTGGCGAGCAAGTGCGTGAGCACGAAGGCCCTGCCCTACGGCGCAGTTCAGTGATCAAGAGGAGCGAGCATGTT